>JAGYMR010000054.1 GCA_018400515.1 Tangfeifania sp. | reverse complement strand
CTTTGGGTTTGGGGCGACCACCAGCGGGAATGGACTTCAAAGAGCACGAAAGATGGAATTATGGGCCGGCAGGAACAACGTGTAATGGATACGATTGCCGAAAAGCTGGGGCCTCTGAAGGGGTGGTACATGGGGTATGGGTTTGATTTATTTGAGTGGGTAACCAAAGAAGACCTGAAGAAATGGCACACCTACATGTGGTCAAAAGAGGGGTGGAATCACCTGCTGGGAGCCCGCAGCCCTGCGTATGAATCTCCGGAGCAGATTTATGAAGGGATGGATTTTTCCGATTATGAGAGTCATAAACCCTGGTACGAAGAGAAAAACCTCACGGGAACCATCAATTTGGTGGATATGATCAATGCCCGTCCTGAGAAACCTTCCTTGTCGGGCGACCGTTACAGGATAAGGCGGGATCCTCCCAGCCCCTGGCCTGAAAAGGATTATAATGAAGAAGAAACCCGGCGGGGAATGTGGCACCATACCCTGGCGGGGGGAGTCGGAGCCATCTGGGGATACCTTGATGGGAACGGGATTTACCCCAACAAGGAGCAATTGAAATGTTTTTCGGTCTTTTGGAATGATCACCACCGGTTCGGAAAAGAGATGGTTATTGACAATGAATTAACCGATGGAATTTGCCTTCGTTCGGGGGATAAGCGTTTTGTTTTTTACAAGGAGGCGACGGACATGATCCATTACCGGCTTACCGGGGGAAGAAAAAAGGTCGTTGCGGTGGATACACGAAAGGAATATGCGGAACTCGATCTTGGGAAAAAATCAGCAGGAAACCATGTCTTCAGGGCACCTTACCCCTCCGACTGGGCCCTTGCAGCAGAGTAGGGAGCTATTTCTTATCCTTTTTGAAAAGGTTTTTTATGGACTGCCATAACCCTTTTTTTTCTTTTTCCTCTCCGGGTTGTTGCCTCTCCCGCAATTTCTCCTCTTTGCTTTTCCCCGCAAAAAGCTGGTCGAGCAGGTGCTCTTTTCGTTCCATTTTGAACATTTCTTTGTAAGGCGGAATGTCCAGGTCGGCGAGCAATTCCCGGCTTAAACGGGGGAAACGTGCGTTTTTAAAATCCGAATAGCGGGGGTCATGATACAATTTATGGAAAAATTTTCCCACGATGGGCAATGCCATGTAGGAACCCTGTCCGTAAGTAATGGTCCGGAAATGAATGCCGGGGTCTTCGGCTCCCACCCAGCAACCGGTCACCAGCCGGGGGGTCAGGCCCACGAACCATCCGTCGGACTGGTTCTGGGTAGTACCGGTTTTTCCTGCAAAGTCGCCGGGAATGTGGTATACCGAACGGATTTTTGTTCCGGTGCCTTCGTTTACGGCTGTTTCCATCATGTGTCGGACGATCCGGCAGTTTACGGGTTTAAGGGTGGTTGGTTTTGATTCCGGAGGTGCAAATTCATCGAGGACCTCATTTTCGCTGGTGGTAATGGACCGGAGGTACCAGGGGGGTGTCCGCGTGCCTTCATTGAGCAGGGTGGTGTAAGCGGAAAGAAGGTTTTTCAGGCTTATCGATGCCACGCCCAGGGCCAGCGAGGGAACCTCCGGGAGATCGGCTTTCAGCCCCAGTTTCCGGGCGGTTGTGATGACATTCTCCAGTCCTGTTTTCATGCACACATCCACGGTAACCGTATTGACCGAGCGGGAAAGGGCTCCTTCCATGGTGTAAAATCCTTCGTGATCACCGCCGGCATTGGAGGGCGACCAGTCCTGGTAGTCCTCGTAAACCCGCTGTTTTGCCGGGAAGTACTCAAACGGGCTTAATCCGTTTTCAAGGGCGGAAAGATAAACAATGGGTTTGAACGTGGAACCGGTTTGCCGTTGTGAAAGCACGTGGTCGTACTTAAAAAAGCGAAAATCGATGCCTCCCACCCAGGCTTTTAATGCACCGGTGGCCGGTTCCAAAGCTAAAAAACCGGCATTCAGCAACCGGAGGTAGTGTTTGACCGAATCAAGCGGAGTGGTTTCCACCTCTTTGAGGCCCTCCCATGTAAACAGGGAGGCGGTGATTTTTTGTTGGAAAGCTTTATCGATTTGTGCTTCAGAATAGCCCGAGCGTTCCATTTTTTGGTAGCGGTCGGTTCGTTCGACGGCCCGCTGCAATATTTCCGGGTCGCTTCTCCAGGGAACGGCATTTTTCCAGTGACGGTCAAAAACCTGTTGCAGGTTTTTCATATATTCTTTTACCGACTGCCGGGCAAAATACTGAAAGTTATAATTGATGGTGGTACGGATCTTTAATCCGTCGGTATACAGATTGTAGGGTTCCCCGTTTTCTTTAAAATGGTCTGAACACCAATCCAGCAGTTCGGGTTTCAGCATTTCCAGGAAGTAGGGAGCCGGTCCCTCATTGTAAGAAATTTTCTGGTAATGGATTTCCAGGGGCTTTTCCATGAATTTCCGTCCCTCCTCTTCGGGTAAGAAATCATTTTTCACCATTTGCTGGATGACCACGTTTCGCCGGCTTTTTGATCTCTCCGGATGCAACCGGGGGTTGTAGAGGGTATTTCCTTTCAGCATTCCCACCAGCACAGCTGCTTCGTTCACCGTGAGTTCGTCCGGTTTTTTACTGAAAAACCGTTCGGCTGCTACTTCAATCCCGAAAATGTTCTCGCCAAAGGGAACGGTATTGAGGTAAAGGGTCAGGATCTCCTCTTTGGTGTAAATACGCTCCAGGCGATAGGCGATGATGGATTCCCGCAATTTATTGACAGGAAGTGAAATAATCCCAAAATCGTTCCGGGGGAAGAGGTTCTTGGCAATTTGCTGGCTGAGGGTACTCCCTCCGCCTGCGCTCTCATCGCCCAGGATAATGGTCTTTACCAGGACCCTTAAAAGGGCCATCTCATCGATTCCGCGGTGTTCGTAAAACCGGGCGTCTTCGGTTGCTATCAGGGCATTGATCACATTCGGTGAAATTTCGTCAAAATCCACATTGCTCCGGTTTTCAATATAGTAGCGCCCCAGCAACTTCCCGTCTGCCGAAAACACTTCAGAAGCCTGGGGATTTACTATTTTATGGAGCTGCTGGGTAGAAGGCACATGGCCGGTAAAACCAAGGTAAACCGCCATAAAAAAAAGGGAAAAAAGCACCACTCCGGCAAGAAATGCCTTCAGCAGAAATATAAAAACTCTTCGCCGGGGGCTACGCGCGGTTTTTTTCTTCCGGGCTGCAGGTTTTCTTTTTGGGGTATTTCGGTTTTTTGAATTCCGGGATGCCATGAAATTCTTTTTTGCAAAATTAATCATTTTAAGGTTCTTTTTGCGCTGTTATTCCCTGATAAAAAATCTTTTCGGAAAATTTTGAAGGGCAAAGGGGCTGACAGGATTTGAAATTTTTGGGGTTTGTTGCTATTTTTACAGGCAGGATGATTTGGAACCCTATCCGATTTTTTGCGACGCTGTTTTATTCCGGATGAATACCTCTTTTCGGCCGCCGAAATGCGGATGGGGCAAATAATGGTTTATTCAGATAACCTATGGTGTTAAATTTTTTTATTTGCCTTTTAAAATGGCCGGTGATTATTTTTCTTCTTACTGCCGGGAAGGTTTTTTCAGCGCCGGTACAGGAAGATTCTGCCCGTGTATATATCAACCGTGTCCGGGAGAAATTGCCGGCCGCTGATTCCCTGACATTGCATCATGCCGGAAAAGCCAATGAATTTGCTTTGCAAACGGGCAACGATTCCCTGATCAGCTATACTTATTACCTGAAGGGAATGGTCTACTATTACAAGGGGTATTTTAAAGCATCCAACCAGTCCTATTTAAGGGCCCTTCATTCCGGTTTTGCCGGGAGGCATCCCTCGTTTAAATCCAAATTGTGTAACAATATCGGTGTCAATTACGATGTGTTGACCGAATATGACAAGGCGCTGGATTATTACCTCCGGTCGCTCGAAATCGAAAAGCAGCTGGAAAACCAGCGCGGCATTGCCCAGTCGAACATCAATATCGGTTTGGTGTATCTCTGGGAGCAGGACTATGAAAAGGCGGGCCGGTATCTCCATGCGGCAAGGACCTATTTTGAGGAACACCCCGACACCTTGTCCCTGGGGTTAATTTATCAGAACCTCATGCTTTATGAATACCACGTCCGGGATACCTTTGTCCCTGAACCGGTCAGCAAATGGCGGACAAAAGCGGAAAGTTGCTTTTCCGCTGCCGGCAGTCCCGGGGGCCTTATTGAAGTCTATTTCAACATGGGAAAAATTTATCAGCTGGAAAAGGATACGCCCCGTGTAAGTAGATGGTTTCGAAAGGCGCTCACCGTAGCCGAACGGCATGAGATCTTCAACTCGGAGAATGTCCTGCGGATCTGGCTGGCAACGATAAAATCGGGGAATATTAATGCCGGACAGGCCGAGAAAGCATTGCTTGACGGGCTGGAGCTTATAAGGAAGAACGGCATCCACTCCATGGAGGATACCTACTATACCGAATTACTGAAACTGTATGCCCGAACCGGGGAAACGGAGAAAATGGAAAGGACCCTCGCCCGTTTTACCAAAGCCATCAATATCCACCAAACGCGGGCAAGAATGGAGACTTTTGAAGAGCTGTCCTTTATGCATGACCTCAGGAACAAGGAGCAACTGATAAAAATCCAGCAGTTACGCATCGAAAAACAGGAATCCCGGAATTTTATCCTGATCCTGGGCATTCTGCTCGTTGGTTTTGTTTCCGGAGGAATCCTCTTTTTTTTCCGGTTCCGGATGAAAAAGCTGAAAGACCTTTACCATTTGAATGTTGCCTCCAACCGGGCAGGTTTTGGATTGCAGGAGCAGGAAAAGGCCCCTGTTGTGAATCCGGCTGAAAAAGATTCCCTGGACCTCCTTTTTGAAAAGATCAGCCAACTGCTGGAGGAGGAAGCGCTGTATACCCAATTTGAACTGAGCATTGCCCTTCTGGCTGAAAAACTGAACACCAATGAAAAATATGTTTCAAGGGCCATCAACCAGGGAAGTGGAACCAATTTTTACCAATACATCAACGGTTTCCGGATTAATCACGCCAAACGTTTGATGCAGGAGGACAGGTTCCGGCAATATTCGCTGGAGCAGATTATGTACAAAGTTGGTTTTAAGTCCCGTACCAGTTTTACCGCTGCCTTTAAAAGAATGACCGGCCTCACCCCCGGCCAGTTCAGGAAAATGGCCCGGGAAGAATCCGGGGGGCATTACACTTCAGGGGGAGTGGGAATCTGAACCCCCTTCATTTGCCCGACAAAAGAGAATGAACACGCAGCTTAATTTCTTTGCATAAACTGGTCTGCCGTTTTTTTTCGTTGAGTTGCGGAATCCCCCGGGAAAAATCAATGATTCGTTTTTGAATATCCTGTTAGCTGAACAAAATTCTGCCAGCCGGACAATGTTCTCTGTTAACTGAACACCCTTTTCTGTCAGCTGAATCCCAAAAACCGGAAATTTGCCCTTGTAACAATTTCTGGGATTTTGGACACTTTTTGAGGTTGTTGCTTCCCGGCCGTTTGACAGCACCGGAGGCAAAGAAAGGTAGATAAATAAAAAAAGACATGAAACCAAAGAGAATTCCTCCATCAGTATCACTGATTGCATTCCTGGTCGTTTTTGTTTTTACCGGCTGTACTCAAAATGACCTTCCGTTGTCGGGCACAATTGAAGGGAAGGTACAAATAACCGGGGACAATTTTTCCAGTACCGCCATGCCTGCAGAAGGCATACTGATATTCCTTGCCGATGCATCGCAGGGATTGAAGGTTGAAACTTCGATGGTCATCGATTCCATTTTTACAGATGGCTTGGGGAGGTTTTCTTTTTCCGGCTTGCCTAATGGCCATTATGCCTTATTACCGGTGGATACGGCCCAAGCATATGCCTTTGATCTGGCGGAGGGTACTTCTTCCCATGAAGCCGTGGTAAGTGACGCCCAAAAACGAATTCAGTTGAATTACATTGCCTATATGCCGGTTCCTGAGAATTCCGGGGAGGTTGCTTATACCGTGAAAGTGCAGCATGTAAATGTTCCTGAAGCCGGGGAATACTTTGTCTATGCCCAACGGGAAGAGATCCGCTTTTTATTTGGCAAAGCTTACAGTAATTGTGATACATACACAGCCGGTGAATTAACCACCAGTACGTTTCAACTTCCGGCTCCGTATGAAAATTGGTATGAAAAGCAAACCAACAACCTGAAGATACTATTCCGGGCCCAGAATCCCGTTTGGTTGCTGGGGATTTTTAAAGGCTATACCGAAATACAGGAAGAGGTTGTTTCGGTTTCGGTTCCCCTGGATAACTACGAAAGCGAATATGTTTTGGAGTTGGATTGGGAGACGGGTACCGCATTAGGATTGGAAAATTAAGGGTATCTCTCGATTCTGAGGAAAATAAAAGCGATGTGAAATATTTGATTCAAAAAAACCTTTTTTTAAAAAAGCTCTACGAAAATCAATGAAGAAATTATTAAGCATTAACGATTCAAACGGAAAAATAAAACATTTTGAAATGGTACGATTAGGTCAGATTTTTTTATTTGGAATTATTATTGGAGGAGCGCTGCTTTCTTCCTGTCAAAAAGAGGAAACCGGTCCGTCGACAGTGGTGGGAACCATTACTTCACACAATGTGAATACCCCTTCGATCACCACCCCGCTGGAGGGTATTCAGGTTTTGCTTTTGGATGCACAGGATAAGTCTGTTTCGGATATCATGCGGGATGAGGTTACCCTGGATTCGGTTTTTACCGATGCTAACGGTCAGTACCGGTTTGATGGGTTGTTGCCAGGCAGTTACGCCATTATGCCGGTGGATACCACACGACAGCACGTTTCCTTCGACGTGGCGGCCGAAACATCTTCTCCTTATTTTGAGGTAACTGAAAATTCAGGATCTTTCAATCTTGACTTTTCAGCTCCGGAGCCGCAGGCCGAAAATTCCGGGGAGGGATTCACCATCCGGATTGATTATGAAAATGTCCCTGAGGCAGCTGAATATAAAGTGCAGGTGTTGCGCCTGGAGAGTTGGCTGTATCTGCCGGCCGACTATATTTCTGTGCTGACTGTCAATAAAGCGGATGGCTTTGAAAATACCTTTCAATTTGAACCCCCGTGGCAAACGGTTTTAGGGACGCAGTACAATGACCTGGAGATCGATTTTGTTTTGTATGAAGACAGCTGGCTCGGACTTAGCAGGTTTGCCTACAAAACATTCAGTATTGATATTCCACGGGAGGGTTATCCCGGAGAAATGCATTTCAGGCTGGATTGGGCAACCGATTCATTTGAACGGACAGACAGTTAAATATTTTGTTTTTTTATGGCACTACCCTGAACATTTCACCATGCCCCGGGATGATGACATCGGCTAAACGCAGCAGTTTTTTTCGGCTCTCCAGCAGTTTGCAGTGATCCATTCCCACTGGCCGGGCGGAATCCGGCCGGTGGACATCCACATCCCGGGGCTCATTATCTTTCCACCAGAAAACATCGCCTGCAACCGCGATGGTCTCTTTTGGGGTTTCCACCAGCAGGGAGAGATGTTCGGGCACATGGCCGGGTGTATTGATGATCCGGATGCCGGGGCCCAGCAGGTTTTCACTGAAAGGGGTCATGACGTCCCCGTCATATACAAGGTTGTTATCGTAGGTAATGTACCGGGCCTCCGGGAACAGGGCCGCCAGCAGAATATGATCGGGATGGCCGTGCGACAGGAAAACAAAATCAATATTCCGGGCAGTTAATTGTTCCGTTTGGAGTGCCGCCTCCAGCAATTCCCGGTTGCAACCCGGATCGGTGATGATCTTCTTTCCCGAAGCTTCTACCAGGCAACAGGTGGAGCTGGCCTTCCACCCCTCCCCAAAGGCAGCGGCATATCCTTTTACCAGAATTTTCACCGAAGGGCCTCCGGCGGGGGCGTTCGAAACCAGAAAGTCGGATGAGTGATTCATATCGTTTATCAAAAGAGAGGCGGTGGTTTTTTGGTTTTTCCCATATGGATTTTCTGAAAAAATTGATTGAGACTTTTTTAGCACAGAAAATGAATCTTTTTCAAAGCGACGAATTTACCGAAAAAGTTTGCAATTTTCGCCCGAAATTTTTTGAAAAACCGCATGTGGAAACAAAGGCGAAGGCAGCCGTTACAAAAACGTTGGAATATGCCTACGATGATTATGCCGTGGCCTTGCTGGCCAAAGCGTCAAAAGTGACGATTTCCAGGAAAAACCATGGGCGGAAAATCAGCAGGATAGCAATTGACGGAGGAACCGTTGACGGATATTTTGTATCTCATGGTTCACTGCAAAAAGGAAAAGAAATAACAATTTTTACAGAATAGAAAAAACTGCTGGCCGGTGTTGTCCACCGGCAAACACAGTGCGTATTGCTCGACCGGTATGCCAATGCTTTCAATAAAACCACGGAGGAAGAGGTACACTGGATGAGCGATAATACCGAGATGAAACCGGGGTTGCATGAACGCAAGTGGGAGATTGATTCTTTGGAAACTTTTCATAAAGATGATCCCGCCAACTTTACGCGATCGTGGTTTGCCTGGGCCAATACCCTGTTTGGCGAACTGGTCCTGAAATTGATCAGTGAGGGAAAGGAGAAGCTTTTAGTAGGCTGATGTGATGATGAGAAACCAGGAATTACAGCCAGTGATCAACCGAATGGGGAAGAAAATATATGGGTTTTCAGTAGGATTTTTTATCTGTTTTCTCCTCCCACTGCCGGAGTACTTTTAAAGCTTCGGGGCGCATGATCCGTTCAAATTTTATCCGGCGCTGGCCGTCCGGTTTTTGCAGCTCTTCATAAATGTGATGATCGTCGAAGTCGATGGCTGCAGCATCCTTGCTTGTGCAGGCGTAATAAACCTTTTCGGGACGGGCCCAGTAGATTGCACCCATGCACATCGGGCATGGTTCGCAGGAGGTATAGATGGTGCAGCCTTCCAGCTGGAATGAATTAAGGTGCCGGCAGGCTTCCCTGATGGCCATCATTTCGGCATGGGCGGTCGGATCATTTGTCGCCGTGACGCGGTTGTACCCCTCGCCGATAATCGCTCCGTCTTTGACCACCACCGCTCCAAAAGGACCGCCAAATCCGTTTTCCATCCCCTTCCCGGCCAGTTCGATGGCGCGTTGCATAAAAACTTTGTCTTTTTCCGTCATGTTTTAAAATTTTTCTTAGGATTCGTTCTTTGGGTTTATTTTTTTAAGGTTTCTTCAAAAATACCGGCTATTCACCTTCCACTTCTTTTAATTCACTGCTCCTGTCTTTCCGGAGATCGGAGTGCAGAAAATCGCCCTTTTCGGGAAGTTTCATTCTGAAATGGCTGACCTGATCCAGCTGCACACGGCCCTTTCCCATTTTAAACCCCAGCAGATGGCCGCCAAATTTTTTGTCATCTGATAAAAAGTGGAGGTGGTAACCGGGGACATTGATGCCCTTCACATAGGGCGGGCAATAAAATCCGGCCAGTGTACCGCTGATTCCGGTGGCGGAAAACTCCGGCTGATCCGCGGTTATTTCCGTTAAGGGCAGGTAGGGCTTTTGTTGTGCCGGAACACTCCGGGTTGTAACCGACCGGAAGGTCCCCGAGAACCTGATGGCGTAAAACAGGTTGGGACTGGCTATCAGGCTGTCGAGGACCGCTTGGAGCTGCGGATAATTCCGGATTGCCAGGCGCTCCGATTTTTCAGGAGTGAAACGGGTTACGGCAGCAAAAGGTGTTTTCATTTTTCCGGAAGGGCGGTAAATTTTCCCATCGGCCTTCACCTGGTAAAAGGTGCCGTTCAGCAGGACCATTTCCCCATCAAGGGCGTGAAATGTGCCAATGCCAAAATTTCCCCATTCCCGGAGCTCTTCCAATGTTATGATCCCGTCGTATACTCCGTTGAGCAGGGCATCGATGGTGGAAACCTGTACGATGGAATCCTCCCTTTCCGGGACTTGTCCTTTTTCCTGACATCCGGCAAAAGGGATGAAGAAAAGGAGGAGGGCTAAAACAGATCCATGCATTATTTTCAGGTGCCTTTTTTGTTGCATTCGTTTTTATTTTAAATTTTTTGTTTGCAAAAAAATATTCCGGGTGTTGGTACGGATTTCAAATCCGTACCAGCGGATATTTTTCGGTTCTGGTCACCCGGTTTATTTTTCAGAAAGCCCATTGATGTACTGTTGCTCTTTTCTGATTGCTGTTTCAACCAGGGATTCCGGAATTTCAGCATTGTCCAGGACCACTTCATTGATCAGGAAAGCGGTTTTGCCCTCTTCAAATGTGCGATAAAAATTCCCGGAAACAAAACGGCCTTCTGAAAACCGGCCAATGATTTCCAGGATATCATCTTCGAAAAGTTTGATCACGGAGCCGGTTACCACCTTAAGGCCCATCCAGCTTTGATCGGAATCAACCCCAATCACGTAGCGCTGGCCGGGGAAATCACGGGCCGCATTGATGATCCCGAAGTTGGAGCCCGCCGCTAAAGCAAAAATCAGGTCGTTGGCCGGAAGCAGGCGTTCGGTCAGGGCATAGGCCGAATCGGGCATTTCAAACCCGCTGAATCCGGTACTGACAAAATGTACCGGGTTGACTGTTCCCCCTGCTGCCCGCACCCCTGCTTTAAAGCCGGCACTGTACTCTTTCAGAAAAGGTGCATCAAACCCCTCGATAACCGTTGCTCTGCATTGATTTACCAGCCGGGCCGAAACATACCCCCCGATGTAGGAGGGGGCATACGTATGGTAGACCAGTGAAGCCAGGTGTCCGGCCTCCTCTCCAATGCCCGCCAGCAAAACGATCTTGTTTTCCATCCGGACGTTTTTCAGCTTATTGACCGCCTCCGTATATTGGTTCCCGGCAATGAAGATCAGGTGGGGCTCCGTTTCACTTTTCCCGAGGGAAGGAATCTGTTCAATCCATGTTTCCCCTTTTTCAAAGGTTTCCGGGATGATATAGTTCACTTTGAAGTTGTAGTCCAGGGCCGCTGCCTCCACCCCTTCGTAGACAACATCGGCAAAACTCCGGTCGCCCAGGCCTTCCGCCGGAAGTAAAACAAACACCTCAAAATCGGGGGAAAAAATCAGGGACTCCTCCTTCTGGCAGGAGCCGGACAGAAAAAAAAGAAACAGCCCGGTGATGTATATGAATTGTTTCATGGGATGACAAAATCGCTTAATGTGAGTTCATAAATGTTGCCGAAATTCTGGTAATTGTAAAAGGAGACATGGGACCCGTTGACGTATGTGTAACTTCTTTCATAAAGTTCATTGAAGGGGATGTTGGGTGCCTCTGAAATGGTATTGTTAATGGAGTAGGCAAATTTATCCGCCAGCCAGGCCTTAATTTCGGGGTCGTAGAAGTGGGCTTTGGATGTTTCGTAGGGATTGGCACCTGTCATCAGCATTACGCCCGGGGTGGATATGGCCTGGCCGATTTTGCCTGAGTAGCAGGCCTCCAGGGCCCAGAAAACCTGCCGGTATTTTTGATTTTCCTCCATGGCACTGAATACCGATTGCCAGAATTCCGGCGTCAGGGATGCCTCGTTTCGGGCCTCAAAGACCATTCCCTCAGGGGTTCCGTGCCCGGAGGTAAAAATGAATACATTATCGGAAGCGGTAGAGGGGATAACCACCGGTGTTTCATTGGTTATCTGTCCGGTGAATATTTTTTTGATCCTTTCTGGGGTCATATTTTTCAGTTTGTAATCGATCTTCACCCCTTCATACAGGTTTTCCCCTTCCGGAACATTGCGCACCACGCCGGGAAGGTTGTTGGAGGGGGATTGTGCCAGGTCATCGGCCAAAACCAGGACGATCCGGTCATCGCTGAGTCCGTTGGACTTCAGCAATTGGTAGGCATGCAGGACATCGGCCTGGTGGCGGTAATTGCTCCATCCTTCGGAAGTGGCCATCAGGAAGGCATAGAGTCCCTCTTTCGGAGGCAATGAGGGCCAGCTTCCGTTGGAGGAGAATTGCTGGCGTTTTTCGGCAATGATCCGGTAGGCGGCCGAGGTGGAGCTGATGCGCCCCTCGCCGTCGGTGGTGTAAAAGTCGGTAATTACAAAGCGGCCGGCATCGACCCGCCAGTGGCCGTAGGTGGTAGCGGTAACATCGGTGAAATACAGTTCATCGTAATCGAGGGGCCCGCTGGCCCCGCGGATGTCGGGGAAAACTCCGTTCCTGATGGATTCGAGGGCCCGCCTAACATCGTCGCGATGCCATCCGTATGTTCCGGCATCTCCCGTCACCACATTTTCCAGGGCGCTGACCAGCATATCCCCGCCCTCTCCGCCGGAGGCTTCCAGGGCCATTCCCAGCAGCATAACGGCATCGTACATATGGGCAATAAAGGGGCCGGGATAATCCCCGTGTTTTACCTGATAAGAGATGTCAAATCCGGAGGCAGGATCGGAGGTGATGGTTGTCCCTTCCAGATTTTCGGCCAGCGGTCCCAGATCATCCACCAGGGCCTGAAAAACGGCCGCATCCGATAGCAGCAGCCTTGATTGCTGTCCGTTGGCCCGGTAGGCCCTGACCAGTTCAGCGATCTGTCCGGGGGAGTTAATGGCTGCCACCACCGCATCGGGGTGGGATTCGATCAGGTCATTCCATGCGGCTTCTGTCGCGGACAGATCTCCCGGGTCAACCACCCGCATGCCGGCGACCTCCAGACCCAGTTCGGTGGCAAAATAACCAAACCAGTCTTCGAAAGAGGCCCCGTACTGCGACTCCTCGGTAATGAGCCCAATTCTCCGGGCTCCTCCCGACTGGGCCAGAAGCATGAGGGTTTTTACCTGGGAGATGTCGGGTTCTGATAAACGCCAGAAATAATCATACCCGGCAAAAGCCCTGGAAATGTTCGCGGATGTGGCTACCGGAGCCATCAGTAATTTTTTGCCGGAAATGAAAAGCGGGGCTGCTTCGTATACTTCTGATGAGGTAAGGGGACCGATCACCGCTTTTATGCTTTCATCGGCAATAAATGCTTCGGAGACGGTTTTCAAATCCGCTTTTGCCAGGTCTTTTTTTACCAGTTCGAGCTTGTAACCCGCCACTCCACCGGCTTTGTTGATGTTCTCAACGGCCCAGTCGAGTCCGTGATCCCAGTTGGAAGCATATTCGCCGGAGTAGTGAAGCATTACCCCGATCTTGAGCCGGGGCAGCTGTTCCTTCTCCCAAAACTGGCATCCCGAAACCAGCAGACTAATGATAATCAGCCGGAAACTGTTTTTGAAAAAATGCATCTCTTTTTTGAAAATGTGGGTTAAGCATCGCTCTTCTTACTGCAATTTTAATGATTTTGGTTGTATGTTTCAAAGGAATCGGGGAGAAATTGATTCACCCCGTGGGGGTGAAAAGGGTTTTTCTGATTCGGGTTGTATGTTTCAGAAGAGTGGAGGGAGAAATTGATTCACCCCGTGGGGGTGAAAAGGTTTTTCTGATTCGGGTT
>JAGYMR010000053.1 GCA_018400515.1 Tangfeifania sp. | reverse complement strand
CTCTCACAACATTTTTTCATTCTTTTTGTGTAGTTTTTGAATGAAAAATTTCATGCTCGCTTCAAAAATAAGAGACAAACCGGTTCACAAGTTAACGAATGCCTCCAAAATAGATTCTATAAAGGGGAAAACTGTCCTGTCCCTTCCTGCAGAATATGATTTTCCGGCATACGGGCAACGAAGAAAGCGGCTTCACCCTGAGGGTTATATTCCACCCTTAGGGTTATATTCCATGACTTCCACCTCCCCGCTGGCCACCCGCAGAGCATTCATTGCCAGGGCTTCCAGCTCATCTTCCCCCGGATAATTAAAAACAGGGGCAATAAAACCCGCTTTTTTACGGATATAATCTTCCACCTGCGGGTTGTAGGCAAGTCCGCCCGTAAGCAGAATGCCATCCACGGCTCCCTCGAGCACCACTGCCATTTCGCCGATGATTTTGGCCACCTGATACAACAAAGCTTCCTGGATCAGGGCGGCTTTTTCGTTGCCTGCCTCAGCCATCTCCTTCACCTGCCGGGCGTTATTGGTTCCGAGGTAAGCGACATACCCCCCTTCCCCCACCACCATCCGGCGGATCTGGGCTTCGGTAAACTTTCCGCTCATGCACAGACTGATTACCTGTCCCACGGGCAATGTTCCGGAACGTTCAGGACTGAAAGGCCCCTCCCCGTCAAAGGCATTATTCACATCCACTACCCGGCCTTTGCGGTGCGCACCAACGGAAATACCGCCGCCCAGGTGGGTTACGATCAGATTAAGGGTTTCGTAATCCTTCCCCATTTTCCGGGCATGATGGCGGGCGGTGGCTTTTTGGTTCAGCGCGTGAAAAATGGAAAGCCTTTTGAACCGGGGGTGTCCGGAGATGCGTGCTACATCCTGCAGTTCATCGGTCACAACAGGATCAGCGATATAAGCCTTTGCTCCGGGGATCTGCAGGGATACATAGTCGGCCAGCAGGGGTCCCAGATTACTGGCATGCTGCCCCAGCACCCCCTCCCTGGCATCTTGGAGCATCAGGTTATTCACCTTATAAACCCCCGATTCCAGCGGATATGTCAAACCTCCCCGCCCAATGACAATTTTTATTGAATCCACTTCGATTCCCGCCTCCACCAACGCATCAACAATACATCCTTTCCGGAGATCAAACTGATCAACCACCTTTTTATAGCGCAGCAATTCATCGAGGGAATGCCGGATATTCTTTTTCAATACGCACCGGTCATTAAAAAAAACCGCAAATTTGGTAGAGGTAGATCCCGGATTGATGGCAAGAATTCGGTACATCTGCTGCATCAGGTTAACTGAGTAATGTAGCCATGGCAATGGAGTTCAACTTGGTCTTTTCGCTGTCGCCCCGCGATGACACCACAGCAGGGACCTTGGCACCTGCAATGATCCCTGCCATTTGTGCCTTGCACAGCTTTGAATTGGTTTTATAAAAAACATTGGCGGCATCAATGTTCGGGAAAAGCAGACAATCGGCATTTCCCGCCACCGGGGAAGTAAATCCTTTTATCCGGGCTGCTTCACGGCTGATGGCAACATCCAGCGCCATGGGGCCATCCACTTCTCCCCCTTCAATCTGCCGGTGCTCCGACATCTTGGCAATGGTCGCCCCGTCCATGCAGGACTGGATAGAGATAATGATCTGTTCGGTCGGGGCAATTACAGCCACTTTAGGTTTTTGGATGCCCAGCGAATGGGCGGTATGGATCAGGTAACCGGTCATCAGTATTTTTTGCTGCAGGTCGGGATAAGGAATCACCCCTGCATCCGAAAAAATGAGCAGTTTATGGTAATTGGGATGATCCATGAGGGACACATGGCTTAACACACCTTTGGAAGGAACAAGTCCGTACTCTTTTTTCAAAAGCACCCGCATAAATTTATCGGTTGATACAAGGCCTTTCATGATCAGATCCGCCCCACCATCATGGATCAGGTCCACTGCCTTCTCAACAGCTTCACGCTCTGAACCGGTATGGATGATCCGGTATTTTTTAACATCCAGGCTCAAGTGATGGCATGTGGCCTCTATCTCGTCCCGGTCACCTGTCAGGATAGGGGTGACCCATCCCCGCTCAACCGCTACATTCAATGCTTCGAGGGTATTGATGTCAACACCGTTCACTGCAACCAGCCTCCGTTGGGGCTGCATTTTTACCTGCTCCAGCAGGTCATTCATATTTTGGACATACATGGCTTGGTCTTTGAGCCGAATTTAGAACAATCGGACCAACTAATTGATAACATTTCTCACCTTTATTTATGTTTTATACCATAGGATCATTTTTTCGTGTTAATTACTGCCTGAAAAAGGAGTTTCCTGTATGACTCTGTCCCGCAAACGACTACAGCAGTTCACGAACACATTTTTTCTCGTATTCCAATGCAGTTGACCACAAGCACAATCCTATTTCCACAAAAAGGATTTTTCTAAAAGGATAAGCCCCTGAATATACTAAAAATGATTGAAAATATCCCGGTTTTTGAACAGGAATCAGTGAAATCAACCAGGTGTTATACAATATAATAGATTCCTTTCAAAATACCCATTTTTTGTATTAAATTCAGCCGTGTTTCGCAGACGGTTATTGTAAACTAAAAAACAGGAACGTGCAAGACGTCCAGAGACCATACAATCCCTTTCGTTTTAACTTCGAAAATCCTTCCGAAGCCATTATAAACGCTAACAATTTTATCCGGTTTTCCACAAGCCAGAAGCGTTCTTCGGGAGTGTTTACATATTAAGCTTTTTGCTTACGACCAGCATTTAAGTATTCACAAATATTTTTAATTAAAATTTTTTAGCTATGGTAAACAAAATAACCAGTCTTGCTGAATATTTACAAAAGTACAAGGAGAGTGTTTCTGATCCTGAAGGTTTTTGGGGAAACATTGCAGAAAGTCATTTCTGGAGAAAAAAATGGGACCGGGTCCTGGATTGGAAATTTGAGGGCGACGGTGCCCCGGATGTCAATTGGTTTGTCAATGGAAAGCTGAACATTACCGAGAACATTTTCGAACGGAACATGTTCATGCGGAAAGATCAGGTGGCCATCATCTGGGAACCGAATGATCCGAAAGAGGGTGAAATAAAACTGACATACGGCGAGTTGTTTGATCAGGTCAAACAATTTGCCAATGGGTTAAAGAAGCTGGGTGTGGAAAAAGGTGACCGGGTTGCGATCTATCTGCCCATGGTTCCCCAGCTGGCAGTTGCCATGCTGGCATGTGCCCGCATCGGAGCCATTCATTCCATAGTATTTGCAGGTTTTTCAGCCACGGCCCTGGCCGACCGCATTCATGATGCGCAGGCAAAAGTTCTTATCACTTCCGACGGCGGTTTCCGCGGAACAAAAGCCATTCCGCTGAAGGCCATTGCTGATGAGGCGTTAAAAAGCTGTCCCTCGGTGAAAAATTCAGTGGTACTGAAGCGCACGGAAGAAGAAGTCAATTTTGAAAAGGATCGCGATATCTGGTGGGACGACCTCATCAAGGACGCAGGAACCGACAACACCGCTGAAGTAATGGATTCAGAAGACCTTCTGTTTATCCTTTATACTTCGGGATCAACGGGCAAGCCCAAAGGGGTTGTGCATACCACCGCCGGATACATGGTTTTTGCCGAATACACATTCAAAAATGTATTCCAGTATAACGACGGGGATATTTACTGGTGCACGGCAGATATCGGCTGGGTTACCGGACACACCTACATCGTTTATGGTCCGCTGCTGGCAGGTGCCACCTCCATCATGTTTGAAGGGGTTCCCACGTGGCCCGATGCCGGGAGGTTCTGGGACGTTGTTGATAAATACAAGGTCAATCAGTTCTACACTGCTCCCACAGCGATCCGTGCCCTTGTTGCCCAGGGGGATGAGTGGGTCAACAACCACGACCTGAGCTCTATAAAAGTCCTCGGAACCGTCGGGGAACCCATCAATGAAGAAGCCTGGCGCTGGTACCACGACCTTGTCGGTAAAGGTCGCTGCCCCATTGTTGATACCTGGTGGCAAACCGAAACGGGGGGCATCATGATCTCCCCGCTGGCAGGCATTACCCCCACCAAACCGTCACTGGCCACCCTGCCGCTTCCTGGCATCCAGCCCATTCTTGTCGACCCCGAAGGAAATGAACTGAAAGGAAATGGTGTTGAGGGGATCCTCTGCATTAAATTCCCCTGGCCGGGAATGCTCCGGACAACCTATGGAGATCACCACCGGTGCTACATGACCTATTTTTCAGCGTTCCGGGGCTTGTACCTGACCGGCGACGGTGCAAAACGCGATGAAGAGGGGTACTACCGGATCATCGGAAGGATTGACGATGTGATCAATGTCTCCGGACACCGGATCGGAACAGCCGAAGTGGAAGACGCCATCAACCAGCACCCCAAAGTGGTGGAATCTGCCGTGGTGGGTTATCCCCACGAAATAAAAGGGTCAGGCATTTATGCCTACGTGATCTGTGAAGATCTTTCGGATGACGAAATGGAAAACATTGAAAACGAGATCCGTTCAACCGTCACCAAATTTATCGGTCCCATTGCCAAACCCGACAAGATCCAAATTGTAAGCGGCCTTCCGAAAACACGTTCCGGAAAAATTATGCGCCGCATCCTCCGCAAAATTGGCGAAGGCGATGCCACCAACCTCGGAGATACTTCCACCCTCCTCGACCCGGGCGTTGTGGAAGAAATCATCAGTGGTGCTAAAGTGGAAGTAAAACGGCAATAGTAAAACCTGACAAAAAACCAAACGATGGAAAATCAAAAAACAATGAACCGGTGGCTCGTTGTGATCGGAGCCATTCTGATACAACTGGCTCTTGGAGCTATTTACGCATGGTCGGTTTTCACTCCGAAACTTACCGCAGCCGATGGCGTTTATCAATTTTCGGCGGGTGAGGCCGCCTGGATTTTTTCTGCCGGCCTCTTTTTCTTTGCCCTGGTAATGATCTGGGCAGGCAGGAAACTGGCCACGCTGGGCCCCCAAAAACTTGCCATGGCCGGAGGTATTACCCTGGGACTTGGATACGTTCTGGCAGGGTTCTTCGGAAGCAGCTTTTTTACACAGCTCATTTTTATCGGTATTATCGGCGGGGCGGGCATCGGACTGGCTTATGTGGTGCCCATTGCCGTAGGCGTCAAATGGTTCCCCGACCGGAAGGGTATGTTGACCGGACTGGCAGTGGCCGGTTTTGGCTTTGGGGCCACTATCTGGGTAAAATGGGCCGGTTCCTGGGGGGGCGGACTCCTCAACAATCTCCAGCTGTTCGGACTCGATGGCGTGCGAAGTGTTTTTATCCTGTACGGGATCATTTTTGCCGCCATGGTAGTTATCGGAAGCCTGGTAATGAAAGATCCGCCCAAAGGATGGCTTCCCAGGGGGTATGTCCCTCCGGAGGCAAATTCAGTGAAAGCTACCGGGGAGACCAATTTTGAAACAAGGGAAATGCTGAGAAAACCCCAGTTTTACATGTTGTTTCTCACATTTGTCTTTTCAGCCCTGGCCGGACTGATGGTCATATACTGCATCAAACTGTTCGGCATTGATTCGCTGACCTTCTCCAAAATCGGAACACTGGATCCGGCAAACCCCGAATTTAAAACAACCATCCAGTGGGCAAGCTCGGTAGCAGGAACCGCAATGGCCACCTATGCCATTCTGAACGGACTTGGACGCATTATCTGGGGCGTTGTTTCCGATAAGATCGGACGCAGATTGTCCATCTTTTTGATGTGCCTTTTGCAGGGAATCATTATGCTGTTGTTATTCCGGTTGGGGTCCACCACGGCCACCTTTATCGTTGCTGCAGCCATCATCGGATTCAACTTCGGAGGGAACTTTGCACTGTTCCCTGCCGCCACCGCCGACTTTTTCGGGAATAAGACCGTGGGCAAAAATTACGGATTCGTATTTTTCGCCTACGGGATTGCTGGCATTGCAGGGCCGCAAATTGCCGGTCTGTTTAAAGATGCTGCCCAGGGAGCAGAAACACCGCAGGCCTGGCTCACCCCATTCATCATTGCAGGCATTGCCTGCATCCTGGGAGCGGTCACCATTCTGCTGGCTAAACCTCCGAGACATTAACAAACAAAAAAATTAAAACGTCCTGAACTCCGGGACGTTTTTTTTTGCTATGATCCGGTTTAATGTTATCAAACAGGTAACCGCAGGATTGTTTTTAAACTTGTAATGACAAATTTTGCAACAGAAAATTTAAAAAAGGAGTTGGGCCAAATATTCATTAACCATCGAACAGAGAAACAGCCGGTGAAATTTCAGATCATGATTTTTTTTCATGATCTTTATAAATAATTATTGCCAAATTTGCATAAATCAAAATAATGTTCAATTAATAAAAAAACATACCAATGGCCATTAAAAAATTAGACAGTATTTTTAAACCAAAAAGAATTGCGTTGATCGGTGTTTCCAACAATCCCGACAGTGTTGGCGGAATTACCCTTCGCAATTTAGTGGGAGGAGGATATAACGGAGTTGTTTATCCGGTAAATCCGAAAAGGGAGGCCGTTTTTGGGATTCCCTGTTACCCGGATGTAAAAAGCGTTCCCAAAGTTCCGGATCTGGCAGTCATCATGACCTCTGCCAAACTGGTTCCAAAACTCGTCCGGGAATGCGGCGAAACTGGCGTTCACGGGATTATCATCATGTCGGCAGGCTTCAAGGAAGCTGGTGAAGAGGGGAAAGCCCTGGAGCAGCAGGTGTATGAGGAGAAGGCGAAATTTCCGGACATGCGGATCATCGGCCCCAACTGCCTCGGCATCCTTGTGCCCGGATTAAACATGAACGTAAGCTTTGCTAACGGGATGCCTGAAAAAGGACACGTGGCCTTTATTTCCCAGTCGGGCGCTTTGTGTACCTCCGTTCTTGACTGGGCGTATGAGTCCCACATCGGTTTCTCCTATTTTGTCTCCATCGGCAACTCGATGGATGTTAATTTCGGCGACTTAATTGACTATTTTGGCCAGGATCCCAATACCAAATCGATTGTCCTCTATGTTGAATCCTTGTCGCATGCCCGCAATTTCATGTCGGCGGCCCGTGCCTTTTCGCGGGAAAAGCCGATCATTGTCTATAAATCGGGCCGCTTTCCCGAGTCAGCGGCAGCTGCTGCTTCCCACACCGGAGCCATGGCATCGGAAGATTCCATTTACGATGCCATTTTCCGCAGGGCAGGCCTGGCCCGGGTTTATGACTTTGGAAACATCTTCGATTTTACCGACCTGGTAGGACGCAGGCGTGTTCCGAAGGGAAACCGGCTGGCCATTGTAACCAATGCCGGTGGGCCCGGGGTAATGGCAACCGACTCCCTGATTTCGTGGGGCGGAAAGCTGGTAAAGCTCTCGGAAGAGACCATGGAGAAACTCAACGATTACCTGCCGCCTTTCTGGTCCCGCGGAAACCCGGTCGATGTCCTCGGAGATGCCACTCCTGAACGGTTTGCACGGGCAACCGAAATGGTGCTGGAAGATAAAAATGTCGATGCCGTTCTGGTCCTTCTGACTCCGCAGGCCATGACCGCCCCCACCGAAACAGCAGAAGCCATTTCCAACATGGCCTCGAAAACTACAAAAACGATCATGACCGCCTGGCTCGGCGGAGCCAGCATGCGCGACGGGATTCAGGCGTTTAACCGGGCCGGACTTTCCAGTTATTCCACACCGGAACAGGCCATCCGGGCATTCATGACCCTTTCGAATTATGCCAAAAACCAGGAAGTGCTTTATGAAACACCCAAAGAGGTACCGGTTTCTTTCGATTACGACCGGAATGAACTGCGCCATAAATACCTGGATGAAATTTTCCCGAAAGCAAAAATCCTCAACGAGGATGATTCCAAAATGCTAATCAACGATTACGGGATCGATACAACTCACCCCACACCTGCCCCTGATGAAGACCAGGCGGTAGAGATTTCCGAAAAGAAAGGGTATCCGGTGGTAATGAAAATTTATTCACCCGATATCACCCATAAATCGGATGTGGGCGGCGTTGCTCTCAACATCAAAGATGAAGAGATGGTAAGGGCCACTTTCCGGAATATGGTAAAAACAGCCAAAGAGAAACGGCCCGATGCCAAAATCGAGGGAGTTACCATCCAGCGGATGGTGGATACCAAAGATGCCGAAGAGCTGATCCTGGGGATCAAAAAGGATCCCGAATTCGGGACCGTCATGCTGGTAGGTATGGGAGGTACTTCGGCCGAATTGTTCAAAGACAAGCGCCTGGAATTCCCTCCGTTGAATGAGAGCCTGGCCCGGCAAATGCTCGAATCGCTGAAGATCTACCCCCTGCTTGAAGGGTACCGCGGGGCTCCCCCGAAAAACATCGATAAACTGGTGGAAGTGCTGATCCGGATGTCTTACCTTGCAGCCGACTATCCTGAAATTAAAGAACTGGATATCAACCCGCTGATTGTAACACCCAAAGATGTTATTGCACTCGACGCGCGGATCGTTGTTGATGAAGCGGTGATGAAACAACCGGTAAAAGAGTACTCTCACCTGATCCTCCGGCCGTATCCCGAAAGCCTTATCCGTACGGAAAAGCTAAAAGACGGTTCACCGGTTATCCTCAGGCCCATTAAACCGGAGGACGAACCCATGTGGCTTGAACTGCTGGCCAGTTGCTCCAAAGAATCGATCTATCACCGGTTCCGGTATGATTTCTATTTCGATTCCCACGAAGTGGCCACCCAGTTCTGTTTCATTGATTACGCCCGCGAAATTGCCATCGTAGCTGAGATTGAATCGGAAGGAAGAAAGAAACTGATCGGTGTAGGCCGCCTTATTGCCGACCCCGATGTGGAAGTCATGGAATATGCGGTACTGATCACGGATGAATGGCAGAAAAAAGAGCTGGGATACATGCTCACCAAATATTGCATGGAGATCGCCGTCAGCAGGGACGTTAAAAAGCTGGTGGCAGAAACAACCCGTGATAATAAACCCATGATCTCGGTATTCCGGAAACTGAATTTCAAAATCCGGTTCAATGAAGACACCACCGTTTCGGTAAAAAAGGATTTAACTGAGGAGCAGGAATAAATTTAAATTGCCAAAAGCAATAAAAAACTCCCGGCAGCAGAATTTGTCTGCTGCCGGGAAGTGTTTTGTGAAGAGAATCAATGAATCCTGAAAACATAAAAGAGGCTGCCCGGCTTATCCGTAAATCAAAATACATGGTAGCCTTTACCGGAGCAGGGGTATCTGTAGAAAGCGGCATACCCCCGTTCAGAGGGGCTGGTGGATTATGGAACAAAACCCATCCCATCTTCCTTGAAATTGAATACTTCAAAAAAAAACCCCTTCAGGCCTGGAAAAAAATCAAAGAGATCTTTTACGATAAACTGGGGGATGCCGAGCCCAATAAAGCCCATGAGGTGCTGGCAAAAATGGAAAGCCGCAGTTTTCTCGAATCCATCATCACACAAAATATTGACCACCTGCACCAAAAGGCCGGGAACAAATATGTCTACGAACTGCACGGAACCTACCGCCGGCTGGTATGTACCGAATGCAGTTCAGAATATGACATGAGTTTTGCTGATCTCAACTTCCTCCCTCCCACCTGTTACATTTGTAAGGGCATCCTCAAACCGGACATTGTTTTCTTTAACGAACCCATTCCCCCGTTCGCGAAAAAACGGTCGTTTGAAGAGGCCCGGAAAACAGACCTTTTGCTGATTATCGGCACCCATGCCGAAGTGCTTCCTGCAGCAGAGATCCCTCAGATCGCCAAAAAAAACGGAGCAAAGATTATTGAGATCAACATTAAACCCTCCCTTTTCACCCAGACAATTACTGATGTTTTCATTCAGGCCAAAGCAACGGAAGCAATGGAGCGAATCGGTGAAATGCTCTACCTTTAAAAGCATTTTTCGCTGCAAATTTTATTCTTCGAAGTCCGAAAACCTGAACGGCAACATTTGAAACAAACGATTTATCTTCTATTTTTACGTTTTTAAAATCCGATGCCGATGCAACCCGATCTGAACCGATTAAAATCCCGGCTGGCCGGCGATTTGTTCGCCGACAACGTACAGCGCGTGCTTTATTCAACCGATGCCTCTCAATACAAAGAGCTACCGCTGGCAGTAACGCGTCCGGAAAACAAAGAAGATGTCAAAGAGATCATTGCTTTTGCCCGGAAAAACAGCACATCGGTCATTCCCAGGGGAGGGGGCACTTCGCTGGCAGGACAGGTGGTGGGCAGCGGCATTGTGATGGATGTTTCCCGGTATATGAACCGGATCCTTGAATTCAACCCGGAGGAGAAGTATGTCATCGTGGAACCGGGAGTCGTCCCGGCAGAATTGAACCTGTTCCTGGAGAAACACGGGTTACAGTTTGGCCCCGAAACCTCCACGGCCAACCGCTGTACCATCGGGGGAATGCTGGGCAACAACTCCTGCGGACTTCATTCGCTTGCCTACGGCAGCGTCCGGGACCACATACTTGAAGTGGACTGCGTGCTGGCCGACGGAACGGAAACCACTTTCAAACCCTTGTCGAAAAAGGAATTCGATGAAAAAATCAATGGAAATCCCAATCTGCTGGAAAAGCAGGTCTACCAATCCATCCGCCGCATCCTCTCCAACCCGGAAAACCAGCGGGAGATCCGGGAAAAATTTCCCGATCCCGGGCTAACTCGCCGGAACATGGGTTACGCCATCGATGCCTTGTTAAATTCAGAAATTTTTACGGAAGGCGGCAAACCCTTTAACTTTTGCAAACTGCTGGCCGGTTCGGAGGGAACGCTGGCCTTTTCGCACCGGATAAAGCTGAACCTCATTCCCTTGCCGCCCCGGCACAAAGGGTTGGTTTGTGCCCACTTTAAAACACTGGAGGAGTCCCTCGAAGGCAATCTCGTAGCATTAAAACATCACCCCACCGCCATCGAACTGATGGATGACACGGTGATGCAGGCCGCAAAGGAGAACATCGAACAGCGAAAAAACCGCTTTTTTATCCAGGGCGACCCCGGCGCCATGCTAATGATCGAATTTTCATTTGAAACGGAAAAAGAACTGCGGGAGACCGCCGCTGAGCTGGAAAAGAACCTCCGTGAAGCCGGTCTGGGCTACCATTTCCCCCTGGTCACCGGCACGGACAACATAAAACGGGTATGGGCGCTGCGCACAGCAGGCCTCGGACTGCTGGCCAATATTCCCGGCGACCGGAAAGGAGTTTCCGGCATTGAAGATACCGCTGTGGTACCCGAGCGTTTACCGGCCTATGTGGCCGATGTGAAAAAAGTGCTTTCCCGTCTGGGACTGTCCAGCATCTATTATGCACACATCGCCACCGGCGAGCTCCACCTGCGCCCGCTGATCAACTTTAAAGATCCCGCCGACGTGAAGCGTTTTGACCAATTGATGAACGAAGTTGCCGGACTGGTAAAAAAATACCGGGGCTCCATGAGCGGGGAACATGGTGACGGACGGGCCCGCGGAAAATTTATCCCCTTTCTGCTGGGAGAAAAAAATTTCGAATTGATAAAACAGGTCAAGGAAGCGTGGGACCCCACCCATGTCTTCAATCCGGGAAAAATTACCGATACACCTCCCATCACTGAAAGTATGCGCATAACACCCGGAAAACAAATTCCTGAGGCGGATACCTTTTTCGATTTTTCCGAAAACAAAGGCTTTATCCGCAGCATTGAGAAATGCAATGGTTCGGGCGACTGCCGTAAAAGCGAGGCCATCGGTGGCACCATGTGTCCCACATTTATGGCCACCCGCGACGAGGACAAAAGCACCCGGGGCCGCGCCAACCTGCTGCGGGAATTTTTCTATTCCAACACCCGTAAAGATGCTTTCGGCCGGCAGGAACTCTACGACATCCTCGATCTATGCATCTCCTGTAAAGCGTGTAAAAGCGAATGCCCCTCCAATGTGGACATGGCCAAGCTGAAAGCAGAGTTTTTGCAACATTATTACGACATCCACGGAATCCCTCTCCGCTCACGGCTGGTGGCTTACCTGCCCCGGCTCAACCCTTTGGCAATGCTCGTCCGGCCCGCTGCCAATTTCTTCATGAAAACCCCTGTTTTCAAAAAAACTCTCGGGATCGCTTCACGGCGCAACCTGCCCACCCTCTCCCCGATCACGCTGAACCGCCGGACAAATAAAGGAATACCCCTGCCGGAAGTTCCCCCAAAACGCACCGTTTATCTGTTTAACGACGAGTTTACCAATTTCAACGAAAGCGATATAGGCATAAAAGCCATTCTGCTGCTTACCCGGCTGGGATATGCAGTAAAGATCCCCGTGCACAAAGAAAGTGGCCGTACCTTCCTTTCAAAAGGGCTGGTCCGCACCTCCAAAAAAATTGCCACCCGGAACGTTAATCTTCTGAAAAACATTGTCTCGGAAGAGACGCCCCTGGTTGGCATCGAACCTTCGGCCATTCTGGCTTTCCGCGATGAGTACCCCGGGCTGGTGGCCCCGGAATTGCAACCTGCCGCCCGTCAACTGGGCCAAAATGCCCTGCTTTTTGAGGAGTTCATTGCCACGGAAGTGGAAAAAGGGAACATTGCACCCGATGAATTTACCACTGAAAAGAAACAGGTACTGCTACACGGCCACTGCCAGCAAAAAGCGGTGGCCAGCACCGCCCCAACGAAAAAAATGCTGTCCCTGCCCGAAAACTATTCAGTGACAGAGATTCCTTCCGGCTGCTGCGGCATGGCCGGAGCTTTCGGTTACGAAAAAGAGCATTACGAACTCTCTATGAAGATCGGGGAACTGGTCCTTTTCCCGGCGGTCCGGAAAGCCGGTGCGGAAACCATCCTGGTGGCCCCCGGCACCTCCTGCCGCCACCAGATTAAAGACGGTACAGGAAAAACCGCCCTGCATCCGGTGGAGGTACTGTTTGAAGCTCTGAAAAAACATTTCTGACCCCCGCCAAACCCGGCAACAAAAATTCCGCATTCCCGGAAAGCTAAAACGGATCCGAAAACTGGAGCGACAGGAAAAGAAAGATAAAAAATAAACCATTAATGATGTTGAAAATACATTTCCGTAGCAAAAACATTAACTTTATGTTTAATAGGGGGTTAAATCATATTAAATTCGTAAAAAAAATGAGGAATTGCATGGAATATTGCAAACTTTTTTTCATATTTCGCTTCTATTTAGGTAGTAATCAGTACCTGTCGAATTTTCTGTCAGCGGCACTCCGGTGGCAGCAAAAAAAAATTCGTTGATAATCCAGAAAAGGGACCGAAAAAGGAGCAACAAAAAACGATCCTTTCCAATGATCAGAAAAACAGAAAAAAGTTCTCATGGAAGTCTTTTCAGTGGCAGCGGCACGGAAGAATTGAAAATTTACAGAACAGGTTTTCATGCAAAACTGAACCTTTTTTTTTCTAAAGCGTAATAATAAAAAAAGGCTCTAAAGCTAAACTAAAACACAAT
>JAGYMR010000052.1 GCA_018400515.1 Tangfeifania sp. | reverse complement strand
ACCGTATATAAACCTTTTGCGAAGAGAAAATAATGATGGCAACCAACCTGTAGCTATTTCCTTTTATATTGAAAACAAAACGATTATTGCCCACATAATCCACCGTGTTAAAATTCCTTTTAATATCTGAAAAATTTCCCCATTCCGCCTTTGTTGTTTTAAGATACCACTCTTCTAATGCCGTTTTGGAGTCTTTATGGCTTTCAATAAACATTTTTATTCTTTTAAAAGTAACAATTCGCATGGCATCAGGAAAGTATAATTCCAAAATTAGGAATAAAATTTTATAAAACAAAACTTAGTATTCATAAACTGGCCGTGAAGCCTCAAAACTTAGCGAATGTTCTGTTCGTTCAGGTTTTCCAGAAACCCTGAATTTGTACCATCCGGTTAACCATTTTCAAAAAAGGACCACATTCATCAACCACAGGATTTCCTTCCTTATCACACATTTCACAAACAACAAACAAAACAACAACAAACACGGAACAACGAACAAATCAACCACAAACAACAAATCAACAAATCAACATTTTCCGAATAAATATTACCTTTGGAAACAAAAAATCCGGATGCGTTGGTTTTTACTTATAATTCCCCTGATCCTGATGGCACCGGTATATTCAGGTGCTCAAATTTCGCAGGGAGGCGTTCCCCTGAAAGTACCGGTATTGAAAAGCCGGGGCATTCCTGAAAAGACGATGCCTGCGGTCAATAACCTGAAACTCCGCCGGGAAGCGCTCACCCGCTTTCAACAGGCAAAGGGGCTGAAGCCCTTCCGGTTTGCCCACGGCTTTGATGTGGACATCTCCCCCGGAACCGATGGTATCTGGACCCCTGACATTGGCGGATACGATGTCTGGCAGCTCAGGATCCGTTCGGCGGAGGCTTACTCCCTGAACCTGATCTTTGAAAATTTTCACCTGCCGGCCGGAGCGCGTTTGTTTCTTTACAACCCGGATCAAAGCCATATCCTGGGGGCTTTTACATCGCTGAACAACAAAGCATCGGGCAAGTTTGCGGTTCTTCCGGTGGCGGGTGATGAGCTGGTGGTGCAATACGAAGTGCCGGCCGGGGCGCCTTCCCCCAACGATTTTGTCATCCGCCGGGTCAACCATGATTTTACAGGAATTCTGAAAAATGAACGGAGGCCGCTGGGGGAGACTGCCGGTGATTGCAACATCGACATTCACTGTCCGGAAGGTGCCCGGTGGCAGGACATTAAAGACGCTGTCTGCCGTATGATTGTGGATGGACGGGAGATATGCTCCGGAACGCTGGTCAACAATACCGAACAGGACCAGACCCCCTACATTCTTTCGGCCGCCCACTGCTACGACCGCCCGGAATACGCCGAAACATCGGTCTATACGTTTAATTATGAAAGTCCTTACTGCGCGCCCCTCGACGGTGATCCGTCGCATTCGGTCTCAGGGGCGGTCCTGAAAGCGCAGTCCGATTCCCTGGATTTCGCCCTGACCGAACTGAGCCTCATTCCCCCGCCGGGTTACCGCCCTTATTATGCCGGCTGGGACCGCACGGGTACAATCCCTGATTCGACTTTCAGCATTCACCACCCACAAGGCGATATCAAAAAAATTGCCGTGGACCGCAATCCGCCCATCGTTTCCGACTATGATCCGGATTACACCCCCGACGGATTCCTGTACATCAGGCGCTGGGATGCAGGGGTCACCGAACCGGGATCGTCGGGCGGTGCGCTTTTTAATCCCGGACAGCTGCTGATCGGCTCCCTGACCGGCGGGGAAGCGCTCTGCGGGAACCCGGTGAATGACTACTTCTCCCGTTTCAGCCGGGCTTGGGTATATAAACCGGACCAATCGAAACAGCTGAAGCACTGGCTCGATCCCTTTGATACCGGCATGGACCGGCTGGAGGGAAAACGGTTTTTTGAGGATGAAAATTTCTGTGCCGCGTTTACCAACCTTACCTTAACGGATGACCACCAGAATGTGGCCCTCTACAACGAGGATGAATTTGCGGGTTATTGGGGAGGCACCAACAGTTTGGGGATCGATGAATTTGCCGAACGTTTCTACGTTCCCGGCAACGAAACGCTCTCAGGGATCTCCCTGGGGATCGGGAAAATCGTCCTCTCCGGAAACAGCAGGCCCCGCGACAATGAAATTACCCTGAAGGTCTACAACGGGGATGCCCAACCCCGAATCCTGATCCACTCCCAGCCGGTGGCGGTCAATACCCTGGTCCCCGATGCCATGAACTTTATCCCCTTCACGGTGGCCATCGAACCGGCAGATACTTTTTTCGTCGGATTTGAGCTGAGCAACATGACTGCCGGCGACACGCTGGTGCTTTTCCAGTCATTACGACCGGCAGGAAAGGAGAACTTCTTCTTTTTTAAACAGGACAGGTACTGGTTTAACTTCCGGGAAGCCAACATGAATAATTATGCCATGGCCAATGTAATGGAACTGGTAGCCTGCAACGTGGATTTTCTTGTCAATGACACCAGCCTGGTTAAAAATCCAATGGATGCCCTGATATATCCCAATCCCACAGGAACACCCTTTACTTTTGAAGCCGGACAACCTTTTGAGCCGGAAAACATCCGGGTGTTCAACCTGCTGGGACAGGAGGCAAAGGCCCATCTCTTCAATCACCGCCACAAAAAAATCCAGGTGGATTTGTCCGGGAACCTTCCGGGTGTTTACTTTGTACAGTTAAAAACAGCCACGGGGGCCATTTCCAAAAAAGTCTCATGGGCTCCCGGTAAATAAAAAATATGCAGCAACGGATCATTATATTTACCGCCTTTCTCCTGTTCACGGCTTGTGCCGGCCGGGAAAAATCCACGGAACAACAGCGGGGCACCAATAAATATGCCCACGGATTCCGGATCGAAAGCCAGGGAGAACTGAAACACCTCACCGTTTTTGATCCGTGGGAAAAAGCGGGCAATATAAAAATGGAGTACCTGCTGATAAAGCGGGGCGCGCCCCTCCCCGACTCCCTGAGCAACGAAAGGATTATCCGGACACCGGTGGAACGGGTGATCTGTCTTTCGACCACCCACCTGGCATTTCTCGATGCGCTGGAAGAAACCGCGATCGTAGTGGGGGTCTCCGGCAGCCGGTACGTCTCCAATGCTAAGATACGCCGCCGTATAAAAGCCGGGGAAGTTCCGGATGTAGGTTACGGTCAGAACCTGAATTACGAGCAGATCGTCGCACAAAAACCCGGACTGGTAATGGTTTACGGGGTGGGCAGCGAGATTACCGGCATCACCCGGAAACTGGAGGAACTGGGGATACCCTCGGTGGTGGTGGCAGAGTACCTCGAGGAAAAACCCCTGGGAAAGGCCGAATGGCTCAAATTCTTCGGAGCCTTTTTTGAAAAAGAAGCCCTGGCAAAAGCCCGCTTTTCAACCATCGAAAAAAAGTACCAGGAGCTGAAGGAGTTGGAAAAACCGACCCAAAAGGCTCCCCGCGTGCTGGTGGGCTCGCCCTATAAAGACAGCTGGTGGGTTCCGGGGGGAAACTCGTACATGGCCAACCTGATTGCGGATGCCGGCGGCGATTACCTGGGAAAGGACAATACCTCCAACGAAAGTTATGTGATCTCTTTTGAGAATGCGCTGGCCTGGGGAAGCCGTGCGGATGTCTGGATCAATATGGGAAACCTCGCCTCTAAAAAGGAGATTCTCGCCGCAGACGGACGGTTCAAGAATTTCCGGGTTTTCCGGGAAGGCCGGATCTTTAACAACATCAAAAGAAACAATCCCCACGGGGGCAATGATTTCTGGGAAAGCGGCACCGTAAACCCCCACCTGATCCTGAAAGACCTGATGATCATCTTCTATCCCCGCCTGATGACCGCCGACTCCCTCTCCTACTATCAACCCATCCAATAAAAACCAAACAAGGAACAACAAACACGGAACAATTGAACAACGAACAAAACAATAATAAACTCAATACCCCCCGCCCCCTCTTCCTGCTTTTCCTGCTGCTGGGGATCCTGTTTTTTCTGCTGCTGGCGGCTGATCTGCTGCTGGGGTCCATCATCATCCCTGTCCGGGAGGTGTTTTACGCCCTTTTCCCCGGAGAGGCCACCGATGAAACGTTCCGTACCATCGTGCTGGAGTTCCGGTTGCCCAAGGCCCTGACCGCCGTGCTGACGGGAGCAGCGCTTTCGCTGAGCGGACTGCAGATGCAGACGGTTTTCCGCAATCCGCTGGCAGGTCCCTATGTACTGGGAATCAGCGCCGGGGCCAGCCTGGGGGTGGCGCTTTTTGTCCTTGGTTTCGGATCGGTCCTTTCGCTGGGGGTCTTCTCCTCCACCGGCAGCTGGCCCCTGGCCCTGGTGGCCTGGACAGGATCATTCCTGGTGATGCTGCTGGTCCTTTATGTTTCGGTGCGTGTAAACGACATCATGACCCTGCTGATCCTCGGAATCCTCTTCACCAGTGCCGTGACAGCTATTGTGAGCATCCTCCAGTATTTCAGCGATGAATCCATGCTGAAAGCTTTCATTGTTTGGACCATGGGAAGCCTTGGGAGTGTTACCAAGTCACAGGTGATGGTAATCGCCCCGGCGGTCGGCGCGGGCATTCTGCTGGCCTTTCTGAAGACCAAAGACCTCAATGCCTTTCTGCTGGGGGAGAACTATGCCCGATCCCTGGGCGTATCGATCAAAACCAGCCGGGTGATCATATTCCTGAGCACCAGCCTCCTTGCCGGTACCATCACGGCCTTCTGCGGTCCCATCGGCTTCATCGGCATCGCCGTGCCCCATATCTGCCGGGTGCTGTTCAAAACGGCCAACCACCTCATCCTGGTACCGGCCGTCATTCTGACGGGAAGCATCGTAATGCTGTTCAGTGACATTGTCTCGCAGCTTCCGGGCATGCAGACCACCCTGCCCGTCAATTCGGTCACCGCGCTGATCGGCATCCCGGTGATCATCTGGATGATCGTTAAAAACCGAAAATTTGTATCTGTATCATGAGCAGGGAAGAGACATCCAACATTCGTCTGCAGGAACTCACCGTGGGCTATGAACAGCCGGGCCAGGTTCCCCTGGAAATCCTGAAAAGGGTGAACCTGTCGGCCGCCACCGGTGAAATGGTGGCCCTGATCGGCAGCAACGGCATCGGCAAAAGCACCCTGCTGCGCACCATTGCGGGGTTCCAGCCCTGGTTTGCCGGACAGATCCACATTAACCGGCACAACCTGAAAAAGATGGGCCCCAAAGAGCGATCCCGGATCATGAGCTTTGTCTCCACCGAAACCATCCGGGTGCCCAACCTCTCGGTTTTCGACCTGGTGGCTTACGGCCGCTTTCCCTATACCAACTGGATCGGCATGCTCTCGGAAAAGGACAGGGCCGTGGTGACCGGAGCCATTGAGAAAGTGGGCCTCCGCGGATTTGAGCAGCGACCCGTTACGCAGATCAGCGACGGCGAACGCCAGCGGGCAATGATCGCCCGGGCACTGGCACAGGATACCCCGGTCATCATCCTCGATGAACCTACGGCTTACCTCGATGTGAGCAATAAATACGAAATCTTCCACCTGCTCCAGGTGCTGGCCAGTGAAAAAGGCAAAACCGTGATCCTCTCCTCCCACGACCTGAACATTGCGCTCCGCGAAGTGGATAAACTCTGGATCATCACTCCGGAAGGGAACTACGAGGGGGCTCCCGAGGATGCGGTGTTGCAGGGATGGCTGAATCAGCTGTTCAGAAATGAACATGTGGGGTTCGATGAAAGCGAGGGGGAGTTTTTCTTTAAAAAAGCCTTTAAAGCAAAGGTGATGGTCCGGGGCGAGGGACTGCCTCTGACCTGGACGCTGCGGGCCCTCAACCGGAAAGGGTACCAGATCGTGATGCAGGCGGAACCTGATTTTCACGTAACTGCCGCAGAAAGCCACTGGGAGCTTTCAGGAAAAAATTTCCGGAAGCGGCGGTTTGATTCGATTTATGCGTTACTGGCTGTGCTGGAAATGGCCTGCGACGGCACAGATATTCCCCCCGGAAGGGAACTGTAAGCCCGCCGGAGCAGACGAGCAGCTGAAAGGGATTGGAAACCCGCACCCCTGCATCCCCGGGGTAACTAAGTGGGGTTTGCAACCCCGGACCAGGGAAAGGGCGAATCCGGACCAACGGGGCCATCCGCTCCTTAACGATCATGCTACAACCACCCTTTCCGTTTGAAGTAGACCAGCATTCCCCCGGCCATAAGCGCCATACCGCCCAGCATAATGAAATAACTGTACTTGTAGTGCAGTTCGGGAAGGTAGTCGAAGTTGGTGCCATAAATCCCGGCAATAAAAGTCAGCGGAATAAAAATGGAGGCAAAAATGGTCAGCACCTTCATCACATCATTGGTCCGGTTGCTCACGTTGGTATGGTAAATGTTAAGGTAGTCCTGGGCCATGTTGTAATAAAATTCCACGGCTTCCAGGGCCTGGGTGGAGAGATCGTTCAGGTCTTTGAGATAGGCACTTGTTTTTTTATGGACCACCTCCAGGTCGGTCCGGTTCAAAAACAGCATCATCTCCTTCAAAGGCCGGATCGATTTGAGCACAAAGCCCACATTGGTTTTCAGCCGGTAAATTTTTTCAAGGGTCTCCCTTTGGGTCTGATGCAGCACCTCCTCCTCCATCGCTTCCATCTTAGCCCCCAAATTTTCAATGGTCTGGAGGTACCCGTCAACGATGGTATCGATCAGGGCATACGCCAGATAGTCGGCTCCCCGTTTCCGGATCCGGCCCCGGCTGTCCCGGAGCCTTTTCCGCACGGGTTCAAAATGTTGTCTTTTCCGCTCCTGAAAAGTGACGACGTAATTTTCGCCCACCACCACCGAAAGCTGTTCGCCGGCCACATGGACCGTTTCTTCCCGGAATTCCAGGAATTTCAGAAAAATGGTCAGATTGCCGGGGTTCTCAATGATCTTCGGACGCTGGTCGGTGTTCAGAATATCCTCCAGCTCCAGGGGCGGAATGGAAAACCTTTCCCCGATGGCTGCAATCATTTCCGTGTCATGAAGTCCGTAAACATTGATCCATAAAACCGTGCCTTCCGGAATTTTCCGGGGAATTTCGGAAGGCCGTTCAATCTGCTTTTCCGTCAGGGATTCCTGATCGTAAAGCATCAGATGGATCTCCGGCTTTTCCATCTTCGCTTCCCCGAGAAAAATCAGGGAACCGGGAATCGCGCCGTGCGATTTTCTTCTGTTAAGTAAAAAACGTGCCATTTTTTTTCTTTTTTTTGCCGGTAGGTTGTAAGGTCCGCATTGCAAATCCGGATCAGCAACAAGGGGTATCCGGACCAGCACACAAATCAAACAATATCTTTTTGGTTTTTCGAATGCACAAACAGCACCGTTCCCAACCGGTCATAACCATCAAATAGTTTTTCCTTCTCCTTTTTCAGCCGCTCCTCGCGCAGACCTATCATTGTAAGCCCCGCATCCACCGAGTTTTTACTGATAATGGTCCGGGTGGAAACATCGGGATTCTGGACGATCAGTTTTACATTTTTGGCCGTGATGGGCAACCGCCCGGCAAGGATCAGCTCTTTCATGGCGGCATGGGTTTTTTCCAGATCTTCTTCCCGGCAGATGTTAAAGATCCGGATCACCCCCTTTTTCCAGTCGGGATGCCTGGAAATAATAAAGCTCAACAAGATCATCAGGTTGGCATTTTCCGTATCGAACGAGTTGATCCACACATGGATCCCGTTTTTGTGCTGGATATCGCGCTGACTGCCGGCCAGGATGGCAATGTCAAAATCGCCCGAGTTGACCAGTGAAAAATTATCCACGATCTCGGGCAGGTCCACCGGATTTTCCTTGTCGTATTCAAAAATCACCAGGTTATTCTCCATGCCGGTAATCCCGGGGATCTGTATAGCCTGGGCGATGGCGGAGGTATTGGAGGGCGAGATCAGGGTATCGGTATAAACATGGTTCCCGATGTCCTGCCAGTGGTCGATCAGCCGTTTTTGTTCCTCCCGGGCCTGTCTGGCCGTGGCAGTGGAGTAATATCCCGGAATATGGTGCAGATAGGTGCCAAACCCGTATTTGTAGGAGATCCAGTTCAACAGGCGGAAAGCTTTGTCGCGCTTAAAGGTGTTTTTAGAGATGCATATCGCGCTGGGACGCCACTCCTTCTCCTCCTTTTTTCCTTGTTTTTTCTGCAGCATTACCTGCAAATTGCGGTTCAGCTGGAACAGGGCATTGGCAAAAATGGAGGCGAACCCTTTCCGCGATTTATGGTAATGATCCACATACAGGTAAATGAGGGTGATCAGCAAAAATGCCAATAGCGTATAGGCGGTGCTGATCTTGAACATTACCCAGACAGCCACCAGAAAACCGGCAAGGGAGATGTACCAACGGGACCGGAAGGAGGGGCGGTAAGAGGGCGAGGACCCGAAATGGTTCAGGAAAGAGATGAGGCAAAGCGAACCGTAGGTAACCATGAAGAACATGGAGATAATGGAAGCCACCATGTTCACATTTCCAAGGGCAACAAAGACAAAAGCAATGAGGGAGGTCACCAGCGATGCGTTCACCGGTTCATTGTCTTTTTGCCGTGCATGCCCCAGCCAGTGATTAAACCGCTTCGAGGGAAATGCCTTGTCGAGGGCCAGGGCCTGCAGGGTGCGGGGGGCCACCATGACTGAGCCAAGCGCGGAGGAGATGGTGCTGGCAGCCAATCCCAGCGGGATCACAAAAACCCCGCCAATGGCAATCCGGGCCATGATCAGCTGCTCGTCGAGCAGGTCCTGAACCGGGGCCGACTTCGCAAGCTTGTATACAACAAAAAAGTAAACGACCATCCCCGTGAGGGTGGCCATGGTCGTCCCCAGCGGAATGGCTTTCGAGGGCTTCTTCAGATCTCCTGATAACCCGACTCCGGCGGTCATCCCGGTAAAAGCGGGAAAAACGATCGCAAAGACAATGAAAAAATCCTGCGGATTCCGCAACTCAGCGCTCCTAAGATTAAACAAAGTCTCCCCGGCATGCTCCGTGCTTCCAGCAAAAAAAAGAACAAGGGATATAAAAAGCAGGGCAACTACAATGTAAAGGGCCTTGACCCCCAAATTGGCACCTTTTCTGATGATCAGTACTGCCAGTCCGGCCATGACGGGCAGACTGATTACCTGCCGGGGCAGCTCAAAACCGAAATTCCGCGAAAAGGCATTGAAGGCAAATTCAAATGCTTCTGTGAAGGCGATTACATAAAACGCCACACTGATGGCCTGTGACAGATACAAAGCAATGCCTATGGTGGCGCCGATATTCAACCCGAACGACCGGGATATGATGAAGTATTCACCTCCCCCCTCCACCCGCTTGTTGGTGGCAATCTCGGACAACGCCAGGGCGGTGGGAATGGTTACCAGATGGCCAACCAAAATAAGGATGATCACCCCCCAGAATCCCAGGGTGCCCACGGCAAACCCGAATCGCAAAAATAAAATGGCCCCGAGTATAGTGGAGATGGCAGTAAAAAACACAGGGGCTGTTCCAAATTTCTTCGGCTGATCATTCATTGAACGTATCTGTTAATCGTTTGCAAATAAATCAATCGACTCTGAAAGCGAGCAAAAAATCTTATTTTTCCTCCCCAAATTTAAGCAAACGATCCCAAAAAAACAGCACATCCAGACGGTATTTATTCCCGTCCTGCGGGAATGGATTCCCTGCAGAAGCGGATTTGCAAACCTGCCGGAGCGGATTTGGAATCCGTTCCCTAACCTTCAACGACCAGCAATTCAACGAAAGGCATACACAACATCCACTGGCGTAATGAAACGATACCCTTCCGGAATATTTTTGGCTTCGCTTTGATAAAAACTGATTTGTGTCCAATTTCAGCCCTTACGAAGGGAAGCGACCGGACGTTCCGGTCGGTCCGGATTGCAAATACGGACCAGGGACCAGGGGGGTCCGGACCGATGAAATGGGAAAGACAGACCGGGAAAAAAGATTGGTTCTTAACAAAAAATTCCTTGACATATCATTTTTTTTAACAAAAGATTTTTTTATATTAAATGGGATTTTCAATAAATCGGGAATTTTTTGAAAAAAAATGAAACGACCATGAATAAATTTCATACGCACAGGAGCGTGATTATCCATTTCATGGGAATTCGATGTGTTGCCATTAAAAATTTTTAATTTCAACCACATGAAACCAATGATTTCACAAGCATGGTTTTGGTAAAATCATTTTCGTTTCATTTTTGTGCAACTTTTTCGTGAATGAAAAAAAAGACAAACCACTCAGAGCTAAAAAGCCCTCCTACCAACTTTGAGCAGGCTTTGGAGGCGCACAAAGAAACCGAAAAATCGTTTCTGATCATCCTCCGGAGTCTCCCCTTCGCCGTTTTTGCCATCGATAAAAACCAGAAATTTGTTTGGGCAAATAAATATGCCGAAAAACAAACGGGTTACTCCAAAAAGGAACTGTTGGCAATGCATGTAACAGATATTGATAAAAGTACATTTGAAATGGTAAGACAAGGGTTTAAAAAAGACTATGAAACGATAAAACCCGGGCAATACAAAACACTTCATTCGGACCATTTCGTAAAAAAGGAAGGGGGTTTATACCCTGCAGAAATTATCCTCACACCCATAATATTCCGAAAGAAACATGTCATGCTGGCCATTGTTGAGGACATTACGAAAAGGAAAAAGGCGGAAAAAAAACTGCTGAAAAAAGAGGAACAGCTGATCGAACTCAATGCCGCTAAAGACAAGTTTTTTTCCATCATCGCCCACGATCTGAAGTCGCCGCTGAACGGAATCGTCGGTATGAGCAGCTTAATCCTGGAAAAAAGCAGCGAAGGGGATCTGAAAGGCGTTCAGGAAATGAGTGCCCTCATGAGTCAGGCAGCGGAACAGTATTCCGATTTGCTAAACAACCTGCTGGAATGGGCGCAGATGCAATCGGGCAGAAAAAAATTCCGGCCGGCCCGCATCGATTTGTGCGACATAGCCGAAAAACTGATCCCCCTGTTTATCCTGCAGGCACGGGAGAAAAACATTGAAATAAAAATGGATTGTCCGCACCTTATCATAAAAGCCGATCCCAACATGTTCAAAACAGTGATGCGTAACCTGGTTTCCAATGCCATCAAGTTTTCGAAACCGGGTGGAACCGTTGAATTGAAAGGCAGGAAAACAAAAAAAGACGTTGAGATTTCGGTCCGGGACAATGGGGTGGGCATGAATAAAACCCTTCAGAAAAAATTGTTCAAAATCGGGGAGGACTTTATAACCAGGGGCACCTATAACGAAAAAGGCACCGGCCTTGGACTTATCCTTTGCAAAGAATTTGTTGAACTGCACGGAGGAAAAATTCATGTCCGCAGCGAAGAGGGAAAGGGGACTCTCTTCTGGTTTAACCTCCCTTTGTAAACCTAAAATAACCTCCGCGGGACCTCCCCGGGCTGCAAGGCTTGCGCCGCCTGAGAAAGTGAAGTTTACTTATCGTAAGTTTACTATTCGTAAATGACCATTTTGAGGGCAAGCGTAACGCAGTCAGCGGGCTTTATGGACAGACGCGTAATATTTAACTGCCAAAATCATCAAATGCAATATTCTCCTCCGGAACCCCCAGATCATAAAGCATCTTCTGCACGGCATCGTTCATCATGGGCGGACCGCAAAGGTAATAGTCGATCTCTTCGGGTTCTTCATGTTTGTTGAGGTACTGGTCGTAAATCACCTGGTGAATGAACCCTGTGGGGCCTTTCCAGTTGTCTTCCGGCAGCGGCTCTGACAAAGCCAGGTGGAAATCAAAATTATCAAAATTCTTCTCGATATCCCGGAACTGATCGTAATAAAAGACCTCTTTCCTGGAGCGGGCGCCGTACCAGAAGGAGATCTTTTTATCCCGCTCCTGGAGGGTATGGAACAGATGGAACAGGTGGGAACGCATGGGAGCCATTCCGGCACCACCGCCAATAAACATCATTTCATTATCGTTGTCTTTGAGGAAAAAGTCGCCGAAAGGTCCGGAAATGGTCACCTTATCGCCGGGTTTCCGGGAGAAGATGTAGGAGGAGCAAACCCCCGGGTTCACCTTTTTAAACCCGTTGATGGAGCGGTCCCACGGCGGCGTGGCAATCCGGATGTTCAGCATGATGATGTTCCCCTCGGCGGGATGGTTGGCCATGGAGTAAGCCCGGAAAGTGGGCTCGGTATTTTTCATTTTGAGGTCGAACAGCCCGAATTTCTCCCATTCGTCGCGAAACGCCTCATCCACATTGATTTCTTTAAAATCGACCTCTACTTTCGGGACGTCGATCTGGATGTATCCCCCCGACCTGAAATCGAGGTGCTCCCCTTCGGGAAGCTTCACCACAAATTCCTTGATGAAGGTGGCCACATTCCGGTTCGAGACCACTTCGCATTCCCATTTCTTCACACCCAGCACCTCCTGGGGCACTTTGATCTTCAGGTCCTCCTTCACTTTCACCTGGCAGCCCAGCCGCCAGTTCTCATTTTGCTCTTTCCGGGTGAAAAAATCGGTTTCGGTGGGCAGGATGGAACCGCCCCCCTCCAGGATCTGGCAGCGGCACATGCCGCAGGTCCCTCCCCCGCCACAGGCAGAGGGAAGCAGTATTTTATTATTGCTCAGCGTGGAAAGCAGGGTGTCGCCGGGCTTGGTGACAATCTCCCGTTCCCCGTCATTGATGTCGATGGTTACCTCCCCCGAGGGGGTCAGTTTTTTCTTGGCATAAAGCAAAATGGCAACGAGCAGGAGAATAACCCCCAGAAATACCGCCACGCTGATAAAAACAACGGTTGTTTGTGTTGAAAGCAATAGCATTGAACTGTTTTTATATTTTTACAATTTTATTCCCATGAACCCCATGAATGCCAAGCCCATCAAACCGGTCACAATAAAAGTGATCCCCAGTCCCCGCAGGGGAGCCGGCACATTCGAATACTGAATTTTTTCCCGGATGGCGGCAATGCCTACAATGGCCAGGAACCAGCCCACACCGGATCCAAGTCCGTAAGTGGTGGCCTCCCCGATATTCAGAAAGGCTTTCTGCTGCATGAAAAGCGATCCTCCCAGAATGGCGCAGTTAACAGCAATGAGGGGAAGGAATATTCCCAGCTGGCTGTAGAGCGCCGGTGCGAATTTCTCGACCACCATCTCCACCAGCTGCACCATGGAGGCGATCACAGCAATGAACATGATGAAGGACAAGAAGCTGAGGTCGACATTGGCAAAAGCCGGGCTTATCCAGGTCAGGGCGCCCTCCTGCAGCACGTAGTTCTCGAGCAGGTAATCGACCGGAACGGTGATCCCGAGGACAAATATGACCGCAATGCCGAGGCCGGTGGCTGTTTTTACCGTCTTCGACACAGCCAGGTAAGAACACATGCCCAGGAAATAGGCAAAAACCATGTTCTCAATGAAAATGGACTTTATAAAAATGTTGATCAGGTTTTCCAT
>JAGYMR010000051.1 GCA_018400515.1 Tangfeifania sp. | reverse complement strand
AACCAAATTTGAAGCCTGGACTGTTTCGCTGAACGGCAGTGTTGATCCTCCGGTAACTGTTGTAATGTCTCCAGTCTCGCAAGCTTCCAGTTCAAGATCTGTCGGGCAGGTAATGGTTGGGTCTGTGGTGTCGTCAATCTCAATTGTCTGATCGCAGGTAGCGGTGTTTCCGCAGAGGTCGTAAACGGTGAATGTTCTGGTAATGACCAGCGGGCTCTTTTTGAATGCAGCGGCGGCCGTGGCAGCACTGGTTGCCGACGGAAAGGGGCGGCTGATGCTCACCACCCGCGGGGTGGAGCCTGCCTATGGCATGCTGGATCTGCCCGGCGGCTTTATTGATCCGGGAGAATCGGCTGAGAATGCCGTGAAACGTGAATTGAAGGAAGAACTGGGTTTGAAAGTGCAATCCATGCACTACTTGGGATCGGCGCCCAATGAGTATGTTTTTTCGGGGTATTCTGTTTTTACCCTTGACCTGGCTTACCTTGTAACCGCTGAAACGCTGGAAGGGCTTCAACCCATGGACGATATCCTGGATTTTGGTTTTTATGCCCGGGATGAAATTGACTTTAAGCAGATCCCCGCCCCTTCGATCCACCTTTTTGTGAAACAGTTCTTTGAACAATGAAACGGATTGCAAATCCGTCCCGGCAGGTCTTTTTAAGCAGGAAAAAAGTTAGTGGGGTTTAAAGGGGAAACCTCCTTTAAAAAAAATTCTTCAAATAGTTAATTATTAAATGTTTGAGTAAATTATTTTCCTATGAAACGAGCATGATGCAACCATCACAAAAGGTAATGAATAAAATTACATGCGAGTTCCAGTACCTTTAAAATAAACAATTTAATCATATGAATGAAATACAATCCCGACTGAGTGCATTGCGAAAGGAGATGGAAAAGCACCGGCTGCATGCCTGGTACATCCCGGGAACCGATCCGCATTCCGGTGAATACCTGCCTGCCCGCTGGGAGACCCGGGCTTTTATCACCGGGTTTACCGGGTCTTTTGGCGTGGTGGTGGTTACCCGCGACGAAGCGGTGTTGTGGACCGATTCCCGCTATTTTATTCAGGCAGAGGAAGCGTTGGAGGGATCCGGCGTTGAACTCATGAAGTTGCGGGTCCCCGGAGCGGTACCACCGGAGCAGTGGCTCGTTGAAAAATGTCCTCACGGAAGCCGGGTGGGGGCAGATCCCCAGGTGCTTCCGGTGGCCCCCTGGCGGAATTTAAAAAATGCGCTTGGGGACAGCGGAATTGAACTGGTTGAAACTCCGGATCTTTTTGAAGCCATCTGGGCCAACCGGCCCGGTATTCCTGCGGATTCCGTTTTTGAATTAAGAATGTCTTGTGCCGGCCGCTCACGTAAGGAGAAGCATGAAATGGTGGTTGCGGAACTGAAGCGTAACGGAACAGATCTCCTGATTGTCACGGCACTCGATGAACTGGCATGGATCTTTAACCTGCGGGGGTCCGATATTCCCTACAATCCGGTTTTTACAGGTTTTGGAATGATTGGCCCGGAGCGGTCGGTTTTGTTTGCTGATCGTGCAAAATTTCCTGCAGAGCTCATGACTTGTCTTGAGAAAGAGAAAATCCGGGTGGTGGATTATGCTGGATTTTGGGAGTGGCTTCCCTCGGTGGAGGAAAAAAGGGTGCTGATCGATCCCGCTTCCGCCAGCCAGGCAGTAATGGGAGCTTTGAGCGGAAAGAATGAAATGGTGGAAGCCCCTTCCGTCATTGCCTCAATGAAAGCCCGGAAGAACCTAACCGAACTGGATGGTTTCCGGGAAGCCATGCAAAAAGACGGAGTGGCCATGGTGGAGTTTCTGGCCTGGTTAAAAAACAGCATTGGCAGGGAGCCGCTGACAGAATACGATGTCGGGCGCAAGTTGTCGGTATTCCGGAGTTTTAAGCAGGATTTTCAGGGAGATAGTTTCTCCCCCATTGTGGGGTATAAAGCCCACGGGGCCATGGTTCACCTGAGTGCTGGGCCGGAAAATGCGTTGCCTCTCCGGGCGGAGGGCCTTTTGCTTTTCGACTCGGGCGGGCATTACCTGCAGGGAACCACCGATATCACACGGACGGTGGCGTTAGGGAAGGTTTCTAAAAAGCAGAAAACCGATTTTACCCTGGTCCTGAAAGGGATGATCGCACTCACCAACGCGCGTTTCCCGGAAGGCACCAAAGGGTGTCAGCTGGATATTCTTGCGCGGAAAGCGCTCTGGGAAAACGGATTGAACTACGGACACGGTACGGGCCATGGGGTGGGGCATTTCCTGAATGTGCATGAAGGTCCTTTTTCCGTCCGCCAGGAATACAATCCGGTGCCGATCCGGCCCGGCATGGTGCTTTCGAATGAGCCCGGAATTTACCGGGAGGGGGAATACGGCATACGCGTAGAGAATATGATGGTCTGTGAAGAAAAAGAGGAGACCCCTTTCGGGCGCTTCCTGGGGTTCGATACCCTCACCATGTGTCCCATCGATACTTCATTGCTGCGGCATGACCTGCTGACCTCCGAAGAGACCACCTGGATCAATCAGTATCACCGACGGGTGCGGGAGGAACTGAAACCCCTGCTGAGAATGAACCTGCACGGTTTTCTGGAAGCACTGACAGATGAAATTTGAAAAAGATCCTCCCCGGATTCGGTCATTACTGTCTCCCATTTTTGCGGAAGGATACAAACAACAATATCCCGTTCAGAAAAAAGGAGGAGATGATCACGAGGTTTCCCGTGAGTGAATGATAAAACAGGACGGTCAGTTTCCCGGCAAGGGCAACCAGGCCGCCTGTGAGAATGGCGGCGGTCAGCTGCTCCCTTACCACCTTCAGCCGTAATAGCCCTGCAAGCATCGGAACGATAAATGCCCCGGAGAAAAAGGTCAGGGCAAGCAGCAACGATTGCAGGATGGAGGTGATGAAAAGGGCGATGGCAATGCTTAACCCCCCGAGTCCGGTGATCATAAAACGGGTGAGCCTCAGCGATCCCTTCTTGTCAGGATTTCCGGAGATCAGCTCACTTAAGATGAGAGAAGAGGTTAAAAGGGTGGTGTCCGCGGAGGACATGACCGCCGACAGCAATGCAGCTGCAAAAAGGCCGTAAAACCACCCCGGGAGAAGGGGGTGCGCAAAGGCCATGATCTCTGCTTCACCCGACTCTCCCGAATAAATGCCCAGATAGGTGAGCATGAACGATACCGGCAGCAACAGGAAGGCCACCAACAGGGTACTTCGGGCAGCCGTCTTTTCATTTCTTGCGCAAAACACCCGGGAGTATATATCCGGTCCGACAATGAATGTAACCGAGTAGGTCAGAATAAGGATGATTAAATCGAGGATGGAAAATGATTCATTAAAAAGGGAGGTGTAGTGAAAAGATTGTACAATACGATCACCTGAGTTCCGGAATGAGACGATCACCAGTGCCAGGAGGCCTGAAATGAGAAGGACGGATTGCAGCATGTCGGTTTTTAAAATGCTGAGCTGCCCGCCTATCAGAGTGTAGAGGATGAATACCGCTCCCGAAAGAAGGGCCGCGGTGTTGTAATCCAATCCCCCGAGCCCGGCAATGATTTTTGCCGCTGCAATGATCTGGGCGGCTACAATGCCTAGCCAGGCTGCCGGGATAATCAGAGAGGCAATGAATTCCGTTTTTCTTCCGAAAAAGAATCCCAGCAGTTCCGGTAAGGTGTATTTTCCGAAACGCCGGACATATTTGGCGAGCGGTGTCAGGATGAACAGCCCCAAAGCAGCACAGAACAAAAACCATAGTGCGGCCCAGCCCGCTTTTTGTCCCAGCTCAATGGTGCCCAGAATGGCCGACCCCCCCAGAATGGTGGCCAGCAAACTTCCCGAAACGGGCAGCAGCCCGGCTCTTTTTCCAGCAACATAATAATCGGCAGGATTTTTTATCCGGAAGGCCGAATAAACACCGATCAATAGAATGACCAGAAAATAGAGAATAATAACCAGGGTCGGTTGCATGAGCCAATGATTTTTAAACCGCAAATATGGGAATTTCTGATGCAAAATTATACTTTCGTATCGTGACCGGTGCTTGTTTTTAAAACTTTTGCAGGATTCCCGGGCGTGTTTAGCGATTTTTCCCCGGGCCAATAGCTGCTCCCCGAAGGTATTTTTTTTGTCCTCTCCGGGGCAAAACCTGACCCGGGCTGCCGGGGAAGGGGTATTTGCGGGATGCTCCGGAATAAATTGAAAACAAAGAAGTACACGAATGAAACGAAGATGGCTCAAATTTGTCCCCCTGGGGATTGTTCTGCTGATGAATTTTTTTGTGCAACCGCTCATGGCACAGGATTTTGATGTTTTTCACCGCAGGGAAGGGGATCAGACAGAAATGCCCCGTCTTTATGAAAACATGCTGTTTGAAGAATTCCAGCTGCTGGAAAGGGATGTTCGTATGATGGATATGGCCTACAGTGCTATCGTGCCCGGGTATGTCCATTTTAAAGCCAAAGACAATGCCATGGGGTTTGTCTTGCTTGGAACCCGGACAGTGGGTTTTGCAGGGATCGCAGCAAATATGATCCGGATGAAAAACAGGGGCCAGAACCTGGGGGATATCTGGCTCGACGATCCTGCATTTAAAACCGACCAGGCGCTGTTCGTCACCTCACTCACCCTGATTTTATCCTCCTATCTGTTTGATTGGATTCATGGAAAATACCGGCTTGAAAAAAAACAGGAACTGATTCGTTATAAATACGGGATAAAGCTTAAGATGGATCAGCGGCCCCGGACTTCGGAATCCTTTGGAATTCCCTCGGTGGCACTGACTTTAAAATTTTAGGTTATGAAGCGAACATGAATCATATTTAAACACACAAGTGCCTGATTATAAATTTTATGGGAATTACCGATGTTACCTTTTAAGATCAAAAATTTCAGAGTGTATGAAACGGACGTCCATTTTGTTCTTCTTTTTTTTCGGTGGAGTACCCCTTTTTTTGTTCGGACAATTTAATGCCCAAACCGAATCAGCCTATTTAAAGCTGATCAACAACCAGGGCAATAAGCCATTGGTGGAGGATAACATCAAAAATGCCACCTTTGCTGCCGAACAGTTTCTTTCTTCCGGGAACAGCCGGTATAAACCGTTGTTTTTTGCTGAGCTTTCCCGCAGTTTTGCCTTGCTCGGTGATAACCAACGGGCATTTTTTTATGCCGTGGTTCAGCGAACGTTGTTTCCTCAGGATGGTGATTCAGTGATTACGCGAAATGCATTTTATGAAATTGCCCTTGCCTGTAACCTGACCGGTCTTGAGGCAGAGAACTACTGGATATCAACCTCCGTGGATCGTCTGCCGGAGGAGCTTTCCGGCAGGGGGATCCTGGCACTGAAACTGCTGGTGCAGCTGCATTCCGATGCCCTTTGCCAGCCCGTTTATGATCTGGGCGTCCGGCTGAAAGGGAGGGGAGTGACGCTTCCCGGATGGTTTCAGCACTGGATGTTTTATACCACTATTGGCCTGAAGGAGAAGCATAAAAAAGCCATGGTCGATTTTTCAAATGCCTCCGGAAGTTCGGTTTTTGAATTGTTCGATGACCAGAGACGGGACAGGATTTATTCCCAGGCGATCGATTATTACATCCGGTCCGGTGCTTTGCGTCATGCCGAATCCCTTATGGAGGAATATAAAAGAGAGGATTTATCCCTTTTTTGCCGGATGGGACTGATGGGCCGGAAGGCGGTTCTTAAATGGCATTTGATCTTTAGGGAAGATTCGTAACGGGGCTTTTCCGGAACAGGATTTGAGAAATTTTTTTGCCTTTTTCCGGACGGGCAGAAGTAAGAAATTCATCAATGGGGGAAAAGTTTTGTAATTTTTGTTATGCAATATTCCTGACCAGGGAAAAAAATGGTTAATTTTGTGTGTTTTCGTGTACGAACACGGAATGATAGATCACATCATTTAACCTGGAAAAAAGAATCAAATGAGAAAAGTTTATTTTTTTATTTTGGCAATCCTTGTTTTGAGCGGTTGTTCTTCTGCTCAGGATGACGGTTGGACCAGCCTTTTCAACGGGAAAGACCTGACCGGCTGGGAGCAAAAAAACGGCGAGGCAAAGTTTGAAGTGGAGGATGGCATGATCGTGGGAACAACTGTGCTGAATACGCCCAACTCTTTTTTGTGTACCGAAAAAGTCTATGGTGACTTTATTTTTGAAGTGGAGCTGCTTGTTGAAGAGAATATGAATTCCGGCATTCAGTTCCGCAGTGAAAGCAAACCGGATTATCGCGACGGAAGGGTACACGGGTACCAGTGCGAGGTGGATCCTTCGGACCGTGCCTGGAGTGGGGGTATTTATGATGAGGCCCGCCGCGGTTGGCTTTATCCGCTTTCCTTAAATCCCGATGCACGCCCTGCACTGAAATTGGGGGAGTGGAACCACTACCGCATTGAATGCATCGGTAACTCCATGCGTACATGGGTGAATGGCGTACCGGCAGCCCATTTAATTGACGATATGACCCCGAAAGGTTTTATTGCATTGCAGGTGCACGGCATTGGGAATAACAAAGATGCGGAAGGCCACCAGATCAAATGGAAAAACATCCGGATTAAAACCGAAAATCTGAAACCGGCTCCGGACGAAGGGATTTATGTTAAAAATCTTATTCCGAACCATTTGAGCGATGCTGAAAAAACACAGGGGTTTGAACTGCTTTTTGACGGGAAGTCAACCGAAAATTTTAAAAGTGCCCATGAAACGGAATTCCCCTCCCGGGGCTGGACAGTCAAAAATGGCGCGTTGGCCGTTCAGGGAGGAGCCGGTGGTGGAGATATTATCACCCGGGAAACTTATGGCCCTTTTGAACTGAAATTTGAGTTCAGTTTGTCGAAAGGGGCCAACAGCGGGGTGAAATATTGCATCGGGAATAACGGACCTTCTATCGGGCTTGAATATCAGATTCTTGATGATGAGAATTTTCCCGGAATTGAGGCGGGGGGCACCGATTCCCATTCGATGGCTTCCCTTTATGATCTAATCCCGGCCGGTAAAGAGGCCCGATACGCGTTGGGATCCGGCCATTGGAACAGCGGTCGCATTGTATTGTACCCCGACGGGAAAGCACAGCATTGGCTCAATGACCGCATGGTGGTTCAATACACCCACGGGAGTCCCCATTTTGAGCAACTGGTGGAAAACAGTAAATATGCCAAATACGAAGGGTTCGCCATGGCTGAAAAAGGACCTGTGCTTCTGCAGGATCACGGCTGTCACCAGGAAAATGGTTGTACGGTAAAGTTTAGAAGTCTGAAAATAAAAGCGTTTCAAAAATGACCGATAGAAGGAATTTTCTAAAAACGGCTGCCCTCGGAGTGGGTGCAGCTGCTTTGTCCCTTCAGGGAAAGGCATCAAATAGCAGTTTGCCGGGTGAAAAAAAGGATTTTGGGTTTCAATTGGGGGTGGCTTCTTATTCGCTGAGAAATTTTTCGCAGGAAGAGGCCCTGGGTATGACTGCACGTTGCGGTGTGGACCGGATTTGTTTTAAAAGCATGCATCTGCCCCTGGATTCGGATCAGCAGGCCATCCAAAATGCGGTGGCGCTCTGTAAGGAAAAGGGATTATCCTTATATGGCGGTGGTGTTATTTATATGCGTAACCGGGCCCAGGTGGACCAGGCGTTTCATTATGCCCGCACCGCTGGAATGAAGATCATCGTGGGCGTGCCCAACCACGAGTTGCTCGACTACGTGGAAGAAAAAGTCAGAGAAACCAATATTCAACTGGCCATCCACAACCACGGGCCGGGCGACGATTTATACCCCAGTGCCGAAAGTGCCTATCAACTTATTAAAAACAGGGACCCGCGCATGGGCTTGTGTGTTGATATCGGCCATACAAAACGGATAAACCGGGATCCCTCCCGGGATGTGAAAGAGTTCTTTGACCGGGTGCACGACATTCATGTGAAAGATGTTACAGCAGCTAACGCCGAAGGAGGAACCTGCATCATCGGCCGGGGCGTCATTGATTTTCCCGCTTTTTTGCAAACGGTCGTAAAAATGGGGTACCAGGGAACCCTTGCCCTTGAATATGAGGCAGATGCCAATGATCCCCTTCCCGGGATGATGGAGTCTTTTGGCTATATCAGAGGAATTTTATCCATGTTATAAAAATAATTTTTACTTATGAGTGCAAACAGAAGAGATTTTATCAGGAAAGTAACAGCCGGAGCAGCCGGCATTGCGGCGGGCAGCACGGCCATGGGAATGCCTGCCCGGAGTTACGGGCGGATCATTGGAGCCAATGACCGGCTGAATGTGGCGATCATGGGCCTCGGTCGCCGGCTGGGGGCTTTTTATGATCCTATAGCCCGCCAGGAGAGCAATGCGGAACTTGCCTATCTGTGCGATGTGATGGAAAGCCAGCGCGAAGGGGCTGCCCGCAATTTTGCAAAACATATTGATTATCAGCCCAAATTGGAAAATGACATCCGCAAAGTGATCGATGATCCCCAGGTTGATGCCATTATCATTGCCGCTCCCGACCATTGGCATACTCCCGGAGCGATCATGGCCATGAAGGGGGGAAAGCATGTATATGTGGAAAAACCTTGTAGCCACAACATGAGAGAGAATGACCTCATTGTGGAAGCAAGCCGGAAGTATGACAAAGTGGTTCAGATGGGCAACCAGCAGCGCTCCTCAGGGCACAGCATCTCTATTATCCGGGAGATCCATAACGGGATTATCGGAACGCCCTATAAAGCGGTGGCTTTTTATGCGAACCGCCGCGGGGATGTGCCTGTCCAGAAAAAAACGCCCGTTCCGGCAGGGCTGGACTGGGAACTTTTCCAGGGACCGGCGCCCCGCCGGGAGTATACCAGCGAAACCTGGAACTATAACTGGCACTGGTACGGTTGGGATTATGGTACTGCTGAATCGGGCAACAACGGAACCCATGAGCTTGATGTTGCCCGCTGGGCACTGCAGGTGAATTTTCCCCTCCGGGTGGATGTGGAAGCAGCCAAGCGCCATTTCCTGAACGACGGATGGGAAATGTACGATACCATGGAGGCCACTTTCCGGTTCGCCGGAGATAAGGTGATTCAGTGGGACGGCAAAAGCCGGAATGGATACGACACCTACGGAGGCGGCCGTGGAACAATCATTTATGGCAGCGATGGAGCTGTTTTTATCGACCGCGGCAAGTACATCCTGTACGACCGGTCGGGCAAAAAAGTGAAAGATAATAGTTCCGGTTCCAATGAGGCGGGTGTCGCCCTGGGAGGCGGCGGAAATATGTCCACCGCGCATGTGATGAATTTCTTCGACGGAATCCGGGGAAAAGCAAAACTGAATGCGCCCATTGAGGATGCTACCGTGAGCCAGGCCATGGTGCATTATTCCAACATCGCTTACCGTGCAGGCAAAGGATTTGACGTGGATGAAAAAACGGGCCGGATTTTCGACCGCGAAGCGATGAAGCTTTGGAGCCGTGAATATGCCCCGGGATGGACCCCGGTGGTTTAAAAGCAAAGGTTTTAGCATTTTCCGGAAATGCTGCTTTTGTTGGTTTTTATCCGGAAGACCGGGAAAACAATATATACCGTCCTGTTGTGGGGCGGTATTTTTTTGTATTTTTGATGGTGAATGGAGCAATTCCGGAAAAAGAACGTTTTACCAAAACAATTGATAATGAGAACACATCTTTTTTTGCCAGTCCTTATTACTGTCTTTGGACTGCATGCATACCACCCCCTTATCGGCGGGAATTCCCCGGTTCAATCAGGGACGGTTACCAATGCCGAAAAACTCGGCTACCCCAAAGGAAAGAAAGTACTGCTGCTGCACATGGATGACCTGGGCATGTGCCCGGAAGCCAACAAGGCAGGGAAACATTACATAGAAAATGAATACATCCTTTCCGGGGCGGTCATGATGCCTTGTCCCCCTGCCGCTGATTTTGTGCAATGGGCAAAGGATCAGCCGGAAGCAGATATCGGGGTTCACCTGACCCTGACCAGCGAGTGGAAGGATTACCGGTGGGGTACAATTACCGAACCTTCAAAAGTTCCGGGGTTGCTCGATCCCCAGGGAAAACTCTGGCGCAGTGTACCTTCGGTGGTGGAGCATGCCGCTCCCCATGAAGTGGAAACGGAAATCAGGGCACAGATCGAAAAAATGATTTCGCTGGGCCACCGGCCCACCCATATCGATACCCATATGGGAACCCTTTACGGATCGCCCGCTTTTGTGAAGGTGTTTCTGGAGGTCGCTGAGGAATATAAAATTCCGGCCAATGCCATCGATCTCTCCGATCCCGAAGTGGCGGCATTTTTCCGGGAGGCCGGCTATCCGATAAATGAAGCGGTGGTTGAAATGCTGAACGATTATTCCCTTCCGAAACTCGATCATTTTGGCAGCGTTCCCAAAGGGGATACCTATGACGAAAAAAAAGCTAATTTCTTTCAACTGGTGAAATCCCTGGATCCCGGATTGACCGAGATCATTTTTCACCCCTCGGTGGAAACGGAAAACCTGAAGAGCATCACGGGTTCCTGGCAGCAGCGGGTCTGGGAAGCACAGCTTTTTTCCGATCCCGATGTTTTGCAGTTCTTTGAGGAGAATGACATCATCCTTACGACCTGGAGGGAGATAATGCAACGTTTTTCTTCGGAAAACTGAAAAGAGCAGGAAAAACGCTGATGCATCCGGGAAATTTAGATCATTCAAGGTGGCAGGAACTGGAGAAATGGCTTGTATAGGTGGTTTCGCCGGGGTGGTTTTGCCATCCGTTCAATTTCCCCTCCGTTTTCACACCAACGAATTTTAGAAATGGCCGGAGGGAGAAAACTCTTCAGAAGATATTTTTTACCTTCACCACGGGCATTTCCTTCAGGGACTGCATCGCATTGATCAGTCCGGCTTTTTCAAAATGCCGTAAATCGCTCACAGCAATTGGGCATACCCTGATCTTTCCTTCGTCAATGAGACGGGCCCGCTGGGTGCCGGGAAGCAGGGGGGTGTCAGGCGTCCACCACTCCCTCCCGTCGTAAAATACCACGTTGGCACGGCTGCTGTCGGTGATCCGGTTGTTTTTTACAATAATAATGTCATCACAATCCTCCCGCATGCCGAATAATTGATCCATCCGTCTCCTGTCAGCAAATTTATACGGGTAATGAATCGCATGGTCTTCCACCAGTTTTAAGCTTTGTATTTTCTGATATGCATGTGGAATGAATTCCGTTTTTTCAATTTTTTCTGAATACAGAATGCGGCACCGGAACAATCCGGTTTTGCATGCCTCCGGAATGGCAATTATTTCCGCCAGGTTTATTTCGGTCGATAATCCCAGATACACCTTCCGGGTATAGTTGAAACGTGCCTGGTGACGGGAAAGGTTGTGCAGCTTTCCCTCTTTACATTTTATGGTCTCAAAGAACTGGGACATACACTTTATTGATCATCTCTTCATATTCCGCTTCAGCCTGACTCAAAAAGGTAATGCCGCCCCCGCTTTTATAAACCAGCTGTCCGTTTTGTCTTTCGATAAAACGGATCAATACACAACTGTCGAGGTCCCTTCCGTCGAAAAGGCCAAAAACGCCGGTGTAGAAACCCCGGTTATATTCCTCTGCCTTGCGGATAATTTCAACGGTCTTTTTTTTGGGAGCACCCGATATGGATCCTGCCGGTAACATCGAAAAAAGAATATCCCCCACCATCGCGGCATAATTCCCGGGCAAATCGCCGGTAATTCTGGAGCTTACCTGCCACAGGTCTTTCCGGTTGGTTTTTATCTGCTCCAGGTATCTGAATTTTTCAACCGTCACATTTTTTGCCACCCGGCTCAGGTCGTTACGGATCAGATCCACAATGGTGTGGTGTTCTGCCAGCTCTTTTGAGTCGCTTATGATTTGTTTCCCGGCGTTTTCCGTTTCAGCATCAATAGTGCCTTTCATAGGGTAAGAAGCAATTTTCCCCTCTTTAATCTTGATAAATGATTCAGGAGAAAAACATACAAATTTATTTTTCAGAAGAATTTTGTACGAGGCCGAACTTATATGAAAGAGCTCTTCCAGTGATAAATTTGTTTCGATGGGCGTGGGCTGGGTAAAGTTGAGCAAATAAGTGTCTCCCTGGCGAATATGAGATTGCACAAATTCGAATCTTTTTCGGTAATCTTCGAAAACAACAGGCCTTATTTTCCATTTTTCCAGTTTGGGGGGATTGAAAACCGGGGGAAAATTTTGATGGCCGGGTGTCTGCCATAAGAGTTCGCCGGTGTTTTCCGAAAGCCGGTAAATATGGGATTTTTCTGCCGGGAAGTCGATTAAAAATGCAAAAGGAATTCCTTGTTTCCCCAGCCGGTTCATTTTTTTTTGGCAAGCTTTAGCCTGGTCCATTTTTAAATTTTTTTTCAGTTGGCTCATTTCCTGCCTCTATGGGGGTCGGAAGAACCTGCCCCGGTCCGCCGGGACTTCTTATTTCTGGATTCAAAGATACACATTTTGGATCTTTTCCGGGGGAAAAATAAAGATCCTGTGTGCCGGATAAGCGGTGACTTCCCACCGAACGGTCACGCTCAGGCGGGAAAAAATGTCAAGGAAAAGGGCTTCTGTTACTGTCTTTCTTTTATTTTTGAAACCACAGCGGGAGGGAGGGGAATGAAAAGATGGATTTATGAAAAAAAGAAACACAGGTTTTTTGTTGGTATTCTTTTTGCTGATGCCTGCTTTTGTTGCTGCTCAGGGAGGCGGGGAGGATTCCCGTATTGAAAATATTGGAAACGATACCGTTTACTATTGCAACACTCCGGTGGCGGTCGCTCCCGGCATCGTTGTTGAAAATATCGATTTTAATAGTTCCTCTGAAGGATTTAAAATTTCCATTGCCAATTACAAAAAGGGGGAAGATTCCCTTTTTTATGCCGGGGACAAATTTTTATCCCGTTGGGATCCTGATTACGGGAACCTGGAGCTTAACGGAATGGGAACAGCCGCAGAATACCAGGAGGCACTGCGGAACGTTTATTATGAACTTCTGACCGATACGGCCGGTTTTGACCCCCGCTCTTTCTCCATCAGTTTGATTGATGCGGATTATCTGCCGTATACCGGCCATTTCTATCTTTATATAAAAGAGGAGGGAATCTCCTGGACTGAAGCACGTGACGCTGCAAGAAGCATGGACTATTTTGGATTGAAGGGATACCTGGCCACCATTACCAGTTATCAGGAGAATAATTTTATTTGGACCAAGATTGACGGCGTGGGATGGATCGGGGGGTCTGATGCCGGAAGTGAAGGTACCTGGAAGTGGGTGACAGGCCCGGAAAAAGGCACAACATTCTGGCAGGGCAATTATACCGGTGGCCCTGTTGACGGGGAATATTCGTTCTGGAATACCAATGAACCCAATAATGTGACTACGCAGGAACGTCCGGGAGGGGAGGATTATGCCCATGTCAATTTTCATCCCCAGACGGTTCCGAAATCGTGGAATGATCTTCCCAATGAGGGGGGAGCAGGGTACTATTTTCCACAGGGGTATATTGTGGAGT
>JAGYMR010000050.1 GCA_018400515.1 Tangfeifania sp. | reverse complement strand
CCTTTTTGACTGGTACAAATATATGTTACATCTTTTTCTCTTTGATCCGGGCTTTTTTACCGGTCCTGCCCCGGAGGTAAAACAACCTTTTCCGGCGGACTTTTCCTCTTTTGTTGATCTGGATGTGGTCGATAAAGGGCGAATTGAGCGGGAATATCCGTTCCACACCAACGCTTCCGGACATTTTCCTGACCGTAAAGGTACGAATGCCTTTACGTCCGCGGATCTGAAGAACCACACCCCGGAAGTTCTGAATACGCTCTTTGTTTCCCTCCCTGATCTTATAGCTTACCGTGACGGTATCTCCGGCTGAAAATTCAGGATGTTCCTTACCTTCGGTAAATTCGTTTTCAACTACGTTAATTAAATCCATTTCTGAAAAATTTTTAATGTTGGCAATGTTATCCGGTTGTTCAGGATAAGAGATTGCTTAAAAGCGGTGCAAAAATAATATTTTTTTTTACAAGGCCAATCAGGTAACGGGAAATTTGTTATTTCCCCGGACTGATTTTCACCCTTTACAGGGAAAGGCTAATGGGATGCTCCCTTAACCTTAAAATGGTCGCCCGTTTTTTCCACAATGACTTCGTACCACCAATCGGGATATCCATAGAAGTGCGGGTACCTGGGCATCCCGGTTTCGGTGCGTTCAAACGCTCCGTTTTTTTCCTTTTTTACGTTGCCGTCGATGTATTTGATCAGGAGGTATTCTCCCAGCTCTTTCCAGCGGGCGGTCATGTTATTGGCTTCGTTCACCGAGTATTGGGTAAGAAAATCACGTGCTTTCTCTTTTTCCCCTCCATTGTAAAGGGCTTCAGCCGCCTTGTCGATCACCGGCACATAAGCGGTAAACTTGTCTTCCAGCGCTTTTTGCACCTTTTGAACATCCTTGATGATATCTTTGTAGCGCAGGTAGGCAAAGTTGGACACCCGGTTGAAGGTCCAGAATGCGGAGGTTTCGCTGTAAGTCAGCAGGTCTCCGTTGCCCACGGCAAAGCATTCCGGAATTTCGGTAATTCCGCAATACATCGGTGCGTAGCAGGTGCTGTAGGTATCGTCCACCCCAAACCAAAGGATCCCCCCGATCGGACCGGGCAGCCAGCTGCGGCTTTGCGTAACAAAGGAGAAACCGGTTTGCTGGGTGGAAATGGCCCGTTCGTTGCAGTATTCCACTGAATCCACTTCCCAGGTCAGCCCCCTCCAGCGGTAGGGCAGGTCAAAAGGACCGGCACCGATGTCTTTGGTCATATCCAGCACGGTTCCCTCGAAATGGTCCCGCATCATGCCCATCACATCCTGCACGGAGAGCTTCTCATCCGGCTTGATCCAGAGCGGCATCCGGTTGGTGGCAAAGTTGTTCGATCCCCCGTGTTCGATATCTCCCTTGATATAGCCGGTATATTTTTCCATGCCACCGGTCACTTTGTTAAAACCGGCCCATACACGGGCTTCACAGAAGCGTGCCCCGCCGAAATCAACCGGTGCATAGACATCGGAAAAACTGAAATCCTCATCGGTTCCGCTGTACCATCCTTTTTCACGCGCAAAGGAGATCACGTCCTCCGAATAGCGGCAGTTTTCAGGGTCGTCCTTGGGAAAGGTGGTGATGCGGGCCTGGTTGGCATGCCCGCTGATGTATCCGTCAGGCACTTTCAACGCCACCCAGACAGCTCCCTTTTCGCCTTCGCCTTTCCCGATCATTTCAAGGATCCAGACCTCCTCCGGATCGGCAATGGAAAAGGATTCGCCTGAGCTGTAATACCCGTGTTCTTCCACCAGGGTTGTCATGATCTCTATCGCCTCGCGGGCGGTTTTTGCACGCTGCAGGGTGACATAGATCAGGCTGCCGTAGTCCATGATGGCACCGCTCTGGCTGGCAAGCTCCTCGCGTCCGCCAAAAGTGGTTTCCCCAATGGCCACCTGAAATTCGTTCATGTTCCCCACAACACTGTAAGTGTGGCGTGGCTGCGGGATCTTGCCCAGGTATTTCCCGGTATCCCACTCGTAAATATCGCGCATGGCGCCTTCCGGATGGTCCTGTGCCGGCTGGTAATACAATTCGCCGTATAGTGTATGCGAATCGGCAGCATAGGTGATCATTGTCGAGCCATCCGTGGACGCCCCCTTCGTAACAAGGAAGTTGGTACAGGCATTGGAAAGTTGAATGCTGGAAAACAGAAATGCAATGGCAAGCACTCCGGTCATGAATCTTGTCTGTATCATACGTGTCGTTTTTAATGTATCAAAGGGGGCAAATATAGTTAAATTCCAATATTCACCGATGACTTTTGTCCTGCCCCGGGGGGTTTTTATAAACCCTCGCAGAAACAGGGATTAAGGCAAAAACACCGCGCCGGTACTGCTGTCGCGGGATGCACCGCTAACGGAGGCATAGCAGTTGACCTGGCCCCGGTAGCGCAATAATCCGAGAAAGGCAAAGATCAGGGCTTCCTTGTAATCGATGATCTTTTTATCCGGAACTGCAATGGTGGCCGGACTGTATTTTTTTATCCGCTCCATCAGGAACGTGTTAAAAGCGCCTCCGCCGGTGACCAGCATTTTTTCCGGGCCGGGACAGGCTTTTGCCATTTGGATGGCCATGTGTTCATAAACGGTGCGCAGCTTGTCTTTGTTGGAGAGGTCGGCATTTTCGATCAGGGGCAGAAATGCGAATTCCATCCATTCACGCCCCAGGGATTTGGGCGGGGCTTTTTGATAGTAGTCCAGTTGATTCAGCTGTTCCAGCAGCCGGGGATCCGTTTTTCCGCACCGTCCAATATCCCCGTTTTTGTCATAAGGGAGCTGCATTTTCCGGGCCAGGTGGTTCAGAATGAAGTTGGCGGGGCAGATATCGTAAGCAACGCGTTGACCGTTCTTTTCATAGGAGATATTGGCAAATCCTCCCAGGTTCAGACAATAATCATAGGCGGAGAATAACAGCCGGTCTCCAACCGGAACCAGGGGAGCTCCCTGTCCCCCGAGGGCTACGTCGCCCGAGCGGAAATCAGCCACGGTGGGTAAACCCGTTTCGGCAGCAATGGCAGCGCCGCTTCCTGCCTGGAAAGAAAATCCTTTGTCGGGCTGATGAAAAATGGTATGCCCGTGGGATGCGATCAATGCGGGCGATACCCGGGCGGACTTTATAAACCGGCTGACAGCTTTTCCGGTGAACCGTCCATATTCCGCATGCAGTTCGTTCAGGGCTTCCCCGGACAGGGTAGGGGCTTTTTGGAGCTTTTCCTGCCAGGCATCACTGTAAGCCACGGTTTGGGCCGAAATAACCGAAAAATTCCACCGGCCGTTTTCCTGCCGGAATTCAACAGCCGCCAGGTCGATCCCGTCGAGGGAGGTGCCCGACATCACGCCAATGACCAGTGTTTTATTTCCAGAAGGAGGCTTCATACGTTGCTTTGTTTTCACAATGATCTGTTACAGTTAATTTGAAGCGGTGCCGTTTTTTCAACTCAAACCGTTGCGGATCAAAATAGTGGGTTATCAGATGGTTTTTGGCGTCATATTCAAAAAGTGCCCATTTCCCGTCGAGCTGTCCTTCAATCTCAGCGATCCCCGACAGCTTATCTTTAATCCGGAACCGGATGCGGCGCGATTCGGTCAGGGCTGCCCGGTTTTTGATGCTCAGCGGGGAGATCTCAGGGGGGACGGTGTCAATGGCCACGGCATAATTCCCGAATTGGCGGATCCTGCCGGTGACCCAGCCGTTCCGGAAAGTGCCCCCTGCCGGCGATAACCGTTCGGTAAGCGTGTCAATACTTACCAGCAGGGCTTTCGACCGGTATTTCGCTTCGAGGGAGTCGGATTTTATCGACAAAACCGCCCTTTCATGCAGAGGAACCGTTGTTTGGTGAATGACATGGATGGGGGACCGCAACTCCTTCAGAGAGGGAAGTCTTTTATAGGTAAAAGGGATATCGGCGTAAAAAGCGTCCGGGGGAAAATCAATTTTCAGGCCGCCGGAGCGAAACTGATTTTCCCGGCCGTGCTTCAAAATACGGATAAATTCAGAGGAGGAGGGGGGAATATAGGCCGGCTTGCTCCGGATTTTAAACTGAAGCACGGAGGTATTGCCATGGGTGTCTTTCAACTCGAAGCGGACAATATGGATATTCCCGTCGTAAACTTCCAGATGGCCATTTTCGCGCACATAGTCGTAGATGCGCAGGCGGTTGCCCGGATCGACCCATGTTTTTTGGTACCTTTTGCCCGTTTCAATGAACGTTGCGTAATCAATATGACTATTAATGAACCGGGACTCGGAAAAGGAGAAACGGTCCATTTTCCAGGAGATTCGGGGTTCGCCGTCAAATTTCATCTGCAGGGAGTAGATCCCGCACCGGTTGTAGGATTCATCGAAATAGTCGTTGGCCCGGATAGCCAGGCCCAAGGTGCCAAAAACCGGGATTACGGGATTGCTCCGTAGGTGGTACTCCCCTTCGTAAAAGACAACCGGGTAGCTCTTTTTTTGATTGCTAAAATCCACATGCGAATGCTCGTCCAGGGGAACCACCATCAGGGAAAAAATTTTGGGCGGCGTGCGGTCTTTTACGGGAAAATCGTATTTCAGGGGATTGAGCGGATCCTGGGACCGGGTGTCGCGGATCTCAAAATGAAGGTGGGGGCCACCTGAACTACCGCGGTTACCACTGCTGGCAATAAAATCTCCCTGTTTTACCGGGAAAGTTGTTTCAGGTACCTGCACGTCGATACGAAAGGATTTGCGGGCGTACTGAATGTTTTTGACGTATTGCTCTATGTCATTCCTGAAATTTTTCAAATGCCCGTACACCGAAGTGGTGCCGTTCGGATGATTAATATAGAGGGCTTTTCCAAAGCCGGAGGGCGAAACCACAATGCGTGCCACCGTCCCCCCCGCCACGGCATAAACAGGAATTCCGGTTGTTCCCTGCGTTTTTATATCGATCCCCGAATGAAAGTGGTTGGACCTTAATTCAGCAAAACTGCCGCTCATCAGCATAGGGATTTTTACCGGTTCCGAATAGGGACTCCTTTGTCCCCCGGACGGTTCCGGCAGCGGCTTTTGCTGTCCCGCCGCAAAGAAGGAAAAAAGTATCCCAACGATGGTTGCCAACTGCTTCATTCAATTCTGTTTATAGTGACACCGGAAAATCCCTGGTACGCAGGGATTAAATATGTCTCCGGGCGTGACAGGCGTCTGGTATTCACTTAACCCGGTTTGCTGTTTCCCGGAGACTCTTGTCCCCAGCCCCGGGTGTCCCGTTCCTGAATGCCATGAATCCGGAAAACCCCTACCCGGGAAAGACAAATTTAAAATTTCCGTGCGTACTGTCCGGGATATTTGCCGAATATTTTTATCATCTTCGTTGCATTGTTATCCAAACGTTTTTACAATAGGGTAAAAATATTAACTTTGTAAATCGAATTGCAGCCAAAATGACTGAAGAAGAACGTATACTTCTGAAAGCGTTGAAAGTGAATACGGAGCAACTTTTTCAGGAGTTTCAGGCTCTGGAAACAGAGGCTGAGCGGCTTGAAGCGGAACTGGCCGCCCGGGAAAATGAAATCGCCCGGCTTAAGGAGGAAAAGGTTTCGCTCAGCAGGGAGATAAAAAATCTCGAAACGGCCAACCGCATGCTCTCGGGAAAGGACGAGAATCGCGAGGCAAAGAGAAGAATAAATAAAATAGTACGGGAAATTGATAAATGTATCGCATTACTTAACCGGTAATGAGAAGTGGATAAAGATCAACTCAGAATAAATATCCGGATCGAAGGCAGGGTTTACCCCCTGAGTATCGATCGAAAAGAAGAGGAGAGGTATCGTCTGGCTGCAAAAACATTAAACGAAACCGTCCAGAAATATAAGGCGTTGTTTCGTGACAAAGATGCACAGGACATACTGGCAATGGCAGCATTTCAAATTGCCCTGAACCAGGCTGAATTGGTGCAAAAGGATGACAAGCCTCTTTTTTTGGATGAGCTGAAAGACTTAAATGATGATATTTCAGACTTCCTGAAAGCGAAGAGCAGGGAATAGGGATTTTTACATTGAAATTTATCAGAAAACCCGTAATCGGCTACTTTATAAAAACAAAGTGGTTTTTTACGGGTTTATTATTTAATAAATAAAACTAAAAGTAATGAATTGGATACACATACTGATAGGATTTGTGGCCGGGTTTGTCGGAGGAGGCGGATTGGCCTACCTTCTGTGGAACACCGCCCTGAAATCGAAAAAAAGACGGATTATTGAAGATGCCCGTGCGGAGGGCGAAGTACTGAAAAAGGACAAAATTCTCCAGGCGAAGGAGAAATTTATTCAGTTAAAAACAGAACATGAGAAGTTTATTCAGGAGAAGGGGGCCAAGATCTCCCAGTTGGAGAATAAGCTGAATCAGCGTGAAAATACGATCAACCAGCGGCGGGAGGAGTTGCAAAAGAAAACAAAAGAGTTTGAAGTGACCCGGAAAGAGACGGAGGCGATTCGGGAGAACCTGAACATGCAGATGCAACGGGTAGAGTATAAGAGCGAGGAGCTGGACAAACTGCGCCGGCAGCACCAGGAAAAACTCGAACAGATCTCCGGCTTGTCTACCGAGGAGGCGAAAGCGCAGTTGGTGGAGTCGTTGAGAGAGGAAGCCAAATCAGATGCTGTTTCTTATGTCAACGAGATCATGGAGGAGGCCAAGCAGACAGCCAACAAGGAAGCCAAGAAGATCGTGATCAAATCGATCCAGCGGGTGGCCACCGAAACGGCGGTGGAGAATGCCGTCACCATTTTTCACATTGAAAGTGATGAGATTAAGGGGCGTATTATTGGTCGTGAAGGACGGAATATCCGGGCACTTGAAGCAGCTACCGGCGTTGAGATCGTAGTGGATGACACCCCCGAAGCCATTGTTTTGTCCGCGTTTGACCCGGTCCGGCGCGAAATTGCCCGTCTGGCGCTTCACCAGCTGGTTACCGACGGACGCATCCATCCGGCAAGGATCGAAGAGGTGGTCGGCAAAGTGAAAAAACAGGTGGAGGAGGAGATCATCGAAACCGGTAAACGAACAACCATCGACCTGGGTATTCACGGGTTGCATCCCGAACTGGTCCGCCTGATCGGGAAAATGAAATACCGCTCCTCTTACGGGCAGAATCTGTTGCAGCACTCCCGCGAGGTGGCTAATCTGAGCGCGATCATGGCATCCGAGTTGGGACTGAATCCCAAAAAAGCAAAACGGGCAGGGCTGTTGCACGATATCGGAAAAGTTCCGGACGACGAACCGGAATTGCCACACGCCATTCTCGGGATGAAACTGGCAGAAAAGTACAAGGAGAAACCGGATATTGCCAATGCCATCGGGGCGCACCATGATGAAATGGAAATGCAGACATTGCTGGCACCCATCGTCCAGGTTTGCGATGCGATCTCCGGAGCCCGTCCGGGCGCCCGCCGTGAAGTGGTCGAATCCTATATTAAACGGTTGAAAGACCTCGAAGACCTGGCACTTTCCTATCCCGGCGTCACCAAAACCTACGCGATACAGGCCGGACGTGAATTGCGCGTCATAGTGGGCTCCGAAAAGATGAGTGACCAGGAGGCAGAACAACTTTCTTACGATATCTCCAAGCGGATCCAGGATGAGATGACCTATCCCGGACAGATTAAAATAACAGTTATCCGCGAAACGCGCGTGGTAAGTTACGCAAAATAATTGTCAGAAGCGTTTGCCCCACCAGCGGCGTAAACGTTCCAGAATTTTTGCCTCCCCGGGGTTTTTCCCGGGGAGGTAAATTTTTTTGTCCTTAATTTTTTCCGGCAGGTATTCCTGGGGTGCAAAGTTGCCGGCAAAATCATGGGCGTATTTATATTCCCTGCCGTAACCGGCCGATTTCATTAGTTTGGTGGGTGCATTGCGAATATGCAGCGGCACCGGAAGGTCACCGGTGGCTTTGACCAGGGCCAGCGCCTCGTCAATGGCCTTGTAGGCCGAATTGCTTTTTGGGGAAGTGGCCAGGTAGATCGCACACTCCGAAAGGATGATGCGGGCTTCGGGATAGCCGGTCTGATGAACGGCATCGAACGTGCTTTGGGCCAGCAACAGGGCGTTCGGATTGGCCAGTCCGATGTCTTCTGCCGCCAGGATGAGCATCCGCCGGGCAATGAATTTTACATCTTCACCTCCTTCGATCATACGCGCCAGCCAGTAAACGGCCGCATCGGGATCGCTTCCGCGGATGCTCTTGATGAAAGCAGAGATAATGTCGTAATGCATTTCCCCTTTTTTGTCATATGCGGCCAGGTTTCTTTGCAAACAGGCCGTCACCTGCTCATCGGTGATGGCAATCCGGTCTTCCGTTTCGGAATTTACGACCAGCTCCAGGACATTCAGCAGCTTCCGGGCATCGCCGCCCGAATACCGCAGGATGGCTCCGTCCTCCTCCAGGGTGATCTCCTTTTTTTTCAGCACTTCATCTTTTTTGATGGCCTGCTTCAGAATGCTGAGCAGGTGCGTTTTCTCCAGGGGCTTTAAAATGTACACCTGGCAACGCGAAAGCAGCGGTGAAATGACCTCAAACGAAGGGTTTTCCGTCGTTGCCCCGATGAGGGTAAGAGTCCCTTCTTCCACGGCCCCCAGCAGCGAATCCTGTTGCGACTTGCTGAACCGGTGGATCTCATCAATGAAGAGAATGGGGTTGGGGCGGCTGAAAAACTGCTGTTTTTTGGCCTTTTCAATGACCTGCCGGACATCTTTTACCCCGGAATGAATCGCACTGAGGTTGTGAAACGGCCGCTCGAGGGTATTGGCGATGATCCGGGCAAGCGTGGTTTTTCCAACTCCCGGAGGCCCCCATAAAATGAGGCTGGTGAGGTTCCCCGATTCGATCATCTTTCGCAAAACGGCCTGCCTGCCCACGAGGTGTTCCTGCCCCGTGAATTCATCCAGTGTTGCCGGCCTTAATCGTTCTGCCAAAGGTTGATTCATCGCTCTATTTTTTTTGTCTTCCTGGTTGGAAGGGATTTGAAATCTGTCGCCGCCATTCAGGTACCTGGCATTCTCCTGTAGAAAACGGGCATGTGAAAATTTACGCCCGGAATTGATTAAAATCCCTTTGATGCCTTACCATTTAAAAGAGATGAAACAATCCTCCAGGAATGCCTCATTCCCTCCCTTCACCTTTATAGAATACGGTGGTGTAAAAGTAATTATTTCCGGTTGAACCGTTAAATTTATGCTCTTTTTTGTAATTTTAATCCGGTTTTATAATTCATCTTACCATGGAAAGACATATTAATGTAGTGGCAGCCCTTCAGATCGGACTGAGTGTCCTGGGCATTGTTATCGGCCTGGTGGTTTTTACCATTTTGTACGTTACCGGCGATTTTGTCGATGAGGCTGAAACCGAAAAGATACTGACCGTCATTGCCAATGTGATGATCGTGGTGGTTACCGTACTTTCGATCCCCGGCATTGTTGCGGGCATTGGGTTGTTTAAGCGGAAAGAGTGGGCAAGGATCCTCACGCTGATCCTTTCGGTGCTGAACCTGTTCAATTTTCCGCTGGGAACAGCTGTGGGGGTCTATTCGATCTGGGCCCTGGTACAGCCCGAAGTCGCGGATGCATTTAAATCGTCCTGATGGTACATTACGATATTAAGATAACCGGACGGGTACAAGGGGTGAATTTTCGTGCTTATACCCTTCAAAAAGCGCGTGAACACGGAATAAAAGGATGGGTTCGAAACGAAACCGACGGATCGGTGCGGGTCAATGCCCAAGGGGAGGAACCCGATATGGATGCATTCCTCGGTCATTTAAGATCGGGACCTACCCTGGCCCGTGTGGATAAATTCATTAAACATCCCGTGAATTCAGGAGCCCCGGCTTCAGGATTTTCGATAAGGTATTAAAATGGAACCGGGATCTTCCGCTGTTTTATCCCCGGTAAATTTTCCCCGGGGAAATTTCATTCTTTCCGTAAAAACAGCCCTGTTTTAAGGGGAATGGCCAAAGTTATTCTCCCGGAAAACTTATGTGCAACGCTGCTCCCCCGGAACTCCCGGAGGTTCCCCTGAAGGAGTATTTTTACGGGAGCGAATGAAAATATTTATTCAGCCAGTTTTCGCCCGGTAACGTGATGTAAGTTTCGAGGAAAGACTGTGTTTGCCGCAGCGTTTTTTTGAAATACCTGGGATTCGCTGAATAATTAAAGAATCCGTGCTGTTTTTTCCGGTATCCTTTAAGGATACAGGTGTTGTCCTCCTGTTTCATCACCTCTTTGAAACGTTTTACATTTTCGTAGGGCACAGTGGTATCTGCTTTTCCATGCATGATGAGTGTCGGCGGCGCTCCCGGCGTGATGTGATGGACCGGGGATATTTCAAATTCACGTCCGTTCAGCTTTTCCTGGCCGTAGCCAAGTTTGCCGGTATCCACTACGGGATTGAAAAGGATGAGGGCAAAGGGTACCGGTGAAACCGACAGGTCGTCGCTTTCCTCATTGATATCATCTATGAAAGCCGTACATGCAGCTAAATGACCGCCGGCTGAACCACCCGAGGCAAATATCCGCGACGTGTCAATCCCCATTTCATTTCCCCTGCTCTTAATGAACCGCATGGCCGTCCGGGCATCTTTGACACTTTCGAACGGGGTGGTGCCGTGGCTGCTTTTGGTGCGGTAATCGGGACAGATCGCGATCATCCCGCGGGACGCAAGGTATTCCGCCTGAAGCCGGAAATGACCGGGTGAACCGCCTACCCAACCGCCTCCAAAGAAAAAGACAATGGCCGGCAAGGACCTTTTTGTTTGAATCACAGGATGGTATACTACCATTTCAAGGGAGGTGCTGCTGTCCAACGGCTTGTATTCCACACGCTCCTGTTTTACCTGGTAATGCTGCGCGTTCAGCAGGTGGAAGGCTGCCAGTAAAAAAACAGTTAAAATGAGATGTTTCCACTTCATGATTAAAGTTTTAAATTATCCTGATTCGGTATAACAGGATTTAAGAAAATACAGTTAAAATGAGCTGTTTTCCATTCATGGCAAAAATATTATCTGATCCTGATTCACAACCAGGATCGATGCAACAGCACCTCAAAATTGTCTTTTCCCTATCCGCTGCAAAAGAATTATTTTTTCCCTGAATAAAAAAATCATGTAATAATAATCACTTTTTTCGTTTTTATGCCGAAAATTTTTCGATTACTCATGGAATTTTCCTTTGGTTATGCCCATATTCTTTTGAGATAATCGGCCGCGGGGTTGTTCCAATGATTCATGATGGCCATGGAAATTTCATGATTTGATGATCGTTCGCCGGTGTTTCAATGCTTTTCAGCTCCCTTTCCATGAATGGGCAGGACATCCTTTTGGATCCTGAAATGCATCAAAGGGAATAGATGGTACGGTTGCTGCGGGAACAAAAGGAGGCCGGCGAATGGGGGAAAATATATTTTTATGGGCTGTTCGGATTTTTATTTAAAAAATGAAATTAAATTAGAACATTAAAAAATCGGGATGTAATTTTGTAGCAACCGAACTTTTATTGTATTCTTTGTGCTATGGTATTTTTGTTCGTTTCATTTGGTGCAGAAAATTGGTTTTTGCTGATCGCGGTTTTTGCGCTGGTGGCTGCCGGGATGGTCTTTTTATTGTATTTCAGCCGAAAGGGAAATCGGGAGCTGACGCGGGGACAGGTCCGTATTTTGAGTGTTTTGCGCTTTTTGTCCTTTTTTTTGATCGCTATTCTGCTGTTATCGCCGCTGATGAAACGAAAACAGAATGTGGTTCAGCATCCGTTGATCATTTTGGCCTGGGACAATTCAGGTTCGCTTGTTTCCACCGGGGACTCTGCTAAAGTTGCCGGCCGGCTGGAGCAGATGAGGCAGCAGCTTTCAGATGAACTGGGGAATGCGTATTCCCTGATTCACTATACTTTTGGGGAGAAGAGCAGACGGGGCGGTGAAGTGCGGTTTTCCGATAAGAAATCGGATTACAGTGAATTGATTGCTACCATCAACAGCCACCATTATAACGACAATATCGGTGCCCTTCTCATTGTTGGGGACGGGATCTATAATCAGGGGAAGAATCCTGTGAACATGCTTGATCAGGTGACTTACCCGGTGTATGCGGTTGGCGTGGGGGATACCACCGAGATGGCGGATGCAAGGATACAAAATGTGCGGGTGAACCGGACCTCCTTTTCCGGCAACCGCTTCCCGGCTGTGATTGAAGCCCGCTTTTCCAAACTGGCCGGGCGGCCTGTAAAGCTTGTGGTTCGCCGTGAAGATGAAATCGTGGGAGAAACGGTGATCACGCCTCCCAACAATGATTATTTCCATTCCCATGAATTTATTCTGGAAGCAGGAGAATCCGGGTTAAAGCACTTCTCGGCCCTCATCGAACCGGTGGAGAATGAACGGAATAAAAAGAACAACCGGGCTGGATTTGTGGTGAATGTGCTGGAAAACAAGCAGAAGATCCTGATCCTCTCCGACGGGCCCCATCCGGATGCCGGTGCCATCAAAAATACCCTCGAAAGCCAGAAGTCTTATGAGGTATCGCTTTTCACGGAGGAACCTTATCCTTCCAATTTTTCAGATTTCAATCTGGTCATTCTGAACCAGCTGCCTACCTCCCGAATTTCGCTGGGGGATTTTAAAGATGAAGGCGAAATTCGAAAAACACCTCTGCTTTTCATTGTCGGAAGCCGGACCTTTCTTTCCCAGTTGAATGCTCTTAACATGGGAGTCGAAATTGAACCACTGGCCGGTTCTCCTGAAGAGGCACAGGCATCCCTCAATGCGGCTTTTGCGACCTTTACCGTCAGCGAAGCCTTCAGGGAGATGGTTCCCCGCTTCCCCCCGCTCACGGCTCCTTATGCCAACTACAGTACAGATGCTGCCCTGACCCCTTTCCTTTTTCAAAAGATAAAGCATGTGGAAACCGCCAAACCGCTTCTTTCTGCCGGCATTGTCGAAGGCAGGAAAACCGGCTTTCTTTTCGGGGAAGGGATCTGGCGCTGGCGTCTCTACAACTACTATTTCAATCAGAGCCATGAACAGTTTAATGAGCTGGTCAATCAACTGGTTCAATACCTGGCCCTGCGCGAGAACGAAGATAATTTTATGATCGATTTTGAACCGGTGGTGGCGGAGATTGAGGATGTACTGATGAAGGCGGAAGTATACAATGATGCTTATGAGCGGATTACCACGGGGGAAGTGAACATTGTCATCCGGAACGATCAGGGAGATGAATTTCCGTTTACTTTTGATGTCCGGGGGGACTCCTATTTTTTAAATGCGGGGAAACTGCCCCTGGGGAATTACCATTTTAATGCGGAGGCCACCCTGGGCGGAGAAACATTCAGGGAGTCGGGTGATTTTACAGTGACGCCGGTTCATCTGGAGGACATTGTAACCCGTGCCAATCACCGGATGCTTTACCAACTTGCTTCGCGCAGCGGGGGGCAGTTCTTTCTTCCCGGAGAAATGGGGCAACTCATCCAGTCGGTCAGCAACACCCCGAAATTGCAGCCGATTGCATCGGTCCAAACGTCCATTACCGAACTGTTAAACTTGCGCGGGGTATTTTTTGTTTTGTTGATAATGTTAGGCGTGGAA
>JAGYMR010000005.1 GCA_018400515.1 Tangfeifania sp. | reverse complement strand
CAACATTTTAGTTAATTATTTAAAAATGTCAAATATTTATATATATTAAAATTTGAATGACAATTGTTGTGCCAAACAAAAAAGGATCCATTTTGTCAGTTAAGAAAAATTTTCTTCCGGGCACGCAACCCCGACACGGGGGATTGAATCTATTTATACGAGTTCGCCCGGTCAGGAAGCACCCTGTTCAAAACGAATAAAATTGATGGCGGGGAGCCGAAAACCGGAAGGGCAATCATGCGGACCCATGAAACAAAAAATATTAACAGAAAACAAAAAATGAATTAAAATGAAGAAAGTAATTTTAGGAATTCTGACAGGATTCATGTTTATCGCAACCGGATGTTTTGAGGATGAAGACGGGTATTCATTAAACGACATGTGGGTAGGCTTTGGAATGGTTGAACAAATCAGTTCGGACCCGGTGGAATACCGGATTACAATGGACAACGGGGATGTGATGATCCCGATGGCGGCCGGTTACTCAACGCCCTGGTATTATCAGGGGACCCATGACTCCGGATCACGGTTAAAAACCGGCGACCGGGTTTTAATGAACTACACGGTGATTGGTGATTACACAGATGACGAAGGCAACGTGGAGTCTTACTACATCCGGATCAATTCCATAAAGCAGGTTTTGCTGAAAGACATTCTGGACATTACGGAAGAGAATCAGGACAGCATTGGCAATGACCCGGTTATTGTAAAAGATTGCTGGATGACCGACAGCCTGCTGAATTTCGAAATTAAATACTGGGGGCGGTATGAGATTCATTTCATCAACCTTGTTAAAGCGCCCGGGGAATTAACGGAGGCGGATCAGCCCATTGAGCTTGAATTGCGGCACAATGACAATGGCGACACGAAAGACATTCCTTATGCAGCTTATGTCTCTTTCAACCTGAGGGAACTGCAAATCGCAGAACTCGATTCCGTTCAGTTCAGGATAACCAGTACGGATTACGATGGTGACCTGTACGAATACACGGGGGTTTATCATTACGGCGAAAACAATTAAACACCAGCGTGCATTTTGATTCACGAGGCTGTTCAAAAACGGCAGCGGTAACTTCCGGCAGGTGTGGTTTGTCGATCGAAGAAGCGAAGGGATCATCTCCCGGACCTTCCAACGGCAGCAAAAATGCTCAGCAGCACAGGCCGGTTACCCGCCTTTTCTGAGACAGCCTCATTTTTTCGCTTTCCCGGCGGGGAAATTTTTCATCCATCCGACTTCATCACATCCTGAAGCAGGCTGATCTGTTCAGGGGTCCCCAGCACAAAAAGCCGGTCATTCCTGGAAAGAATCATGCCGGGATCGGGATTAAAAACATAGCGCGCATCACTCACCTTCAATCCGACAATATTGGCCCCCGACACTTCGCGCACCTTCAGATCAGCAATGGACCTCCCCACAAACCTGGAGGACAAATTTCTACAGGAAACCTCTTCCAGACTTACATCCCGGGATTTCTGCAGGAGAATGTATTCCAGAAACTCCACCACATCGGATTGATGTACCAGTTTGGCCATCCGCTGGCCGCCAATACGCTCGGGCATGATCACATTGGACGCACCGGCGCGTTTAAGCTTCATCTGCGATTCCATCTCTGAAGCCCGGCTGATGATTGTAAGCCCGGGATTCATGCTCCTTGCGGTAAGGACCACGAAAACATTATCGGCATCATTCGGTGTCGTGGCGATCAGGGCGCGGGCCTCCCGCACACGGGCCTTTTCCAGAACATCTTCATGGGTTGCATCCCCCTTAATGTAAAGCAGCTCGGCATCCTGCCGGGCCCGCGAGATCACATTGTCGCGCCGGTCAACAATCAAAAAGTCAACCCCGTGCTCCTTCAGTTCCAGAGCTGCCTGTTCCCCGTTCCTGCCATAACCAACAATGATGACATGATTTTTTAGTTTTGCAATCTTTTTATCCACCCTGTATGTTTTTATATAATTTGCCAGTTCGCCGTCAAATATAAACCGCGCCATATTGGACCCGATATAGGCCAGCGTTCCGAGGCTGGTAATGATCAGTCCCATCGTGAAAACTTTTCCCCCCGCGCTCAGAGATTCAGTCCCCACCTCTTTAAAACCAACCGTTGAAACCGTAATGACCGTCATGTACAAACTATCCAGAAAGTTCATCCCCTCCAGAAGGTGATACCCAACCGTTCCGGCAAGTAAGATAGAAAAAATCAACCCAACACCTGTTTTGATTGTCCGGCTCGAAACTTCCTGAAACCTGTTGTGCTTTTCCATTATTTGTCTGATTCATCTGCCAGTTTTACAAGTTTACTTCCGATAGGGCAATTTAAACATTTTTTTTGATCACAGTAACTCTTTTTCAACCATAACAGGGCCTGGGTATCAAAAGCCGACCAGGGTTTTACGCCCAGACTGCTCCATTTCCGGGTAACTGCATTCTTTTCAGGAGGCAGCTGTTCCAGAAAAGCGAGCGCCCGGTCTTTGAGGCGGGGCTTTTCCTGATGTTCCCCGTATACAAATAAAAAGGGCACAACAACATTAATAATGAGCGTATTCACCGACAGATCCCCCAACTCTTTGGGTTGGCTGCGGGCAGCCGGTTTGTTGAACCGGTAATGCGATTCCCAGTATGGGGAGGCCTTCACATGAAACAACCCTTTCAAATCAGGCAGGGTTTCTGCTTCCATCGCTTTTGAAAAAAGACCGCTGGTTTGGTAAATCAAGCCGGCCAGCTGCGAAATCCGGATGGTAGGAAAGTTGACCGGCCGCAGCCGCATAAATTTCCATAAATGGCTCTCCACCGGTTTGATGGCATATTTTTGATGGAAAAAAGAATACTCCTCCCGGAGTTGAAGGAAAAAATCATCTCCGAGAAGTGCTTCGTGAAGCAGGCCGGAAGCACCAAAAAGCAATGCTTCAAGCTGAAAAAAGCTGTTTTTGTGCCGGAACAGGATGCGCAGGGGCACTGCTTTTGCCAGCAACTCAAACGGAAGGGCATTTACACGGAAGCCCAACATCCGGGCAAGCATCTGATAAAAGGCTTCATTCCAGTTATTGTTAGTCTCTTTCATCCGGTTTTCAATTTCACAGGTTTTCCTTTCCAGCCGCTCGATCATCAGCCGGTGAAATCCCAGCCGCAATACCATGGGATCGATCCGGTACAGGTTTTTCTGGCAGGGAATCCATGTCCGGGCCTCCAGCATCTCCTGAAAATTTTGTGTGTATCGCCGGGGCCAGCTCATTTCAAAGGTGGAGATCTCCGTTCCGTTTTCCCGGAATAGGGATTTGTCCGCTTTTTCCACCACATGCAAAATAACATTTTCGTAGGACTTGTCGCTGCCGTGGTTGTGACGCCCCCAATCAGAGGCCTTTTTATGAATTTCCACATTGCCGGCCCAAACGGTTTTGCCGATCTTCACCCGTGCATTAAAAAAATCGGGACCTGCATGGCTGTTTTTGGTGCCTGTCCGTAAAATCTCCAGCGGTTCGCCATTCACCGTTTGCTGATTTCCGGTATAAAACAGGCGGTTCTCCCAGATAAAATGAAGAAACGTTTCGGGTAAGGGTGCAGAGGGTTTCATTTGACCAGAATTTTTTCAGGTATAAAAATAAAAAAAATTACCTTTCCAGCTTCTGAAAAATATCCCATAAAACGATTCCTGCACTCACTGAAACGTTAAACGAGTGCTTTGTTCCAAATTGCGGGATTTCGATGGCTCCGTCACACAGATGAATGACCTTCTGCTGAACTCCTCTCACCTCGTTTCCAAACACCAATGCCAGTTTTTTTCCTGCGGGAGGAACGAAAGCGGGCAATTCAATGCTCTTCTCCACCTGCTCGACAGCAAAAATTTTGCAGTCCTCCCTGCGAAGCCTTTCAAGGGCATCTTCGGTTTTTTCCGTGTACTCCCAGGCCACCGATTTTTCGGCATCCAACGCTGTTTTATGAATCTCTTTATTGGGGGGCGTGGCGGTGATCCCGCAAAGATAAATCTTCTCCACCAGCAGCGCATCGGCGGTCCGGAAAACAGACCCCGTATTATTGCAGCTCCGGATGTTATCCAGGACGACCACCAGAGGGATTTTCGCTGCTTTTTTATAGGCTTGCACTGTCAGGCGGTCCAGTTCATTTATTCTGAGTTTCCGCATCTTTTTCATCAATTACCAGTTTACCGGGCTTCTTTTAACAGGAAGGGTCATGCACCGGGCTCCTCCTCCACCGCGTGCCAGCTCTGAACCTGCAATGGAAACAGCACACTTCTCATACGCTTTCACGTCTGCTTTCCCCTCGATGACATCCCGTGCCCTGATAATCTCAAATCCATGGTTGTTCAGCTCTTCCAGGGTGTTTACATTCCGCTCGTAACCGATGATTTTTCCCGGGGCAAAAGCCAAAAAATTGGCTCCGCTGTGCCACTGCTCCCGCTCTTGTGTCCACGGATCCTTTTCCCCACCGCAAACAATGGGCTTCAGGTCGATGCCCAGTTTTTTTAAAACCTCCGGAATGTTCCGCTCTTCATGAATTTCCACGTTGCCGTTATCCATCCGGATGGAAATGGTTCTGTAGCGGTTCAGCTTATAAACCACAGGTTCATAAACCATGCAGGTATCGCAATCCAGCATGGTAAAAACCATGTCAAGGTGAATGAATGACTCCGGTTTTGAAGGGAGTTCCTGCACCACAATGTGGTGAACCCCCCTTTTCATCCGTTTGATGCTTTCAATGATAAAGTCGATCCCCTGGGTGGAGGTACGCATGCCCGTTCCCACAAGAAATACATCTTCACGTATCACCTGAAAATCACCACCTTCAATGGTTGCATCAGGATCAAAAGAGATTCCCTCCCCGGGCACTAAAGGATTCAGCGTGGTTGTTTCAAAAGCGGGGTGATGATTAAAAATGGCTTCCAGGATCATGGCTTCACGTTCCCGCACCGAAATGGCCATCCGGCCGATAAGCATATTCCCGTTCATTCCCATGGCCGCATCCCGCGTAAAAAAAAGGTTGTGCAGGGGGCGGATCAAAAACTTTTCATTGCTCAGGTAGTTGGTTAAATTGTTTTTCTCCAGCACCACCCCTTCGATCAGCAGCGAGGTCAGACCGGCCGGACTGCAAGCTGCGAGCCTTTTTTGCATCCCCGGAATGGAATCATGCCTGCAAATTCTCTTTAACAGTGCCGCTTTGGCCTCCTCATTGCCAAGAATATCCTCCAGCAGGTCCTTTACTTCAAAAACCCTGGAAACGCGTTTCAAAACCCCGGAAAGCTGGGCATATTCGCGCGAAGCAATCGAAAGATTCAGAATATCGCTGTATAGCGCCCGCTCAGCATTCTCCGGCGTCATATTTTCCAGTTCCGAGCCCGGTGTATGAAGAATAACCCCTTCCAGGTTGCCAATCTCCGAATTGATACATGTCTTCATGAAAAAATAATTATTGCAAAATTGGTTCAAAGATATAAACTTTGTACGGGCCATAATTGAAAAAAGATCGTTTCGTTTGAAGAATAAAGGAGAAAAAGATAAATAATGAAGAACCTTTTTCTGGTAATTTCATTGTTCTGCATCGTTGCTGCTTCAGCTCAGGAAAATGACAGTACTGAAATGATGATGGGAATTGTGAAAGACGGAGATACCATCATTCACAAAAACCTGGAAGAGATCTGGGTAATGCCGCAAAAGCAGTTTGACAACAGGCGGGAGGAACGAAGGTACTACCGGTATGTCCGGATGGTGAAAAAAGTCTATCCCTACGCCAAACTGGCCGGGAAGCTGCTCCGGAAATATGAACCCCTCTATTACTCCCTGGAAACGGACCGGGAGCGCCGCCAGCTGATGAAAGACCTGGAGAAACAATTGCTGGCAGAGTACAAAGATGAAATGAAAAAAATGTCCATCTCGGAGGGGCGGATCCTTCTGAAATTGATAGACCGCGAGACCAGCCGGACCTCTTACAGGTTGCTGAAAGATTTCAGGGGCGGGTTCAGTGCTTTTTTCTGGCAGGGAATAGCACGGTTATTTGGCGGCAATCTTAAGTCAGAGTATGATCCCTACGGAGAAGACAGGGTACTTGAACAAATTGTCACCCTCATAGAGGTGGGGTATTATTAATATTCAGAAAAACAGCTATGCAGGAATTGCGAACCTTTATTGCCGTAAAGACAGAACCACAGCCTGCCCTGCTTCAATGCCTCGGGCACCTGAAAAAATCGCTGTCCGGTGAACCCATTCGCTGGGCCCCTGAAAACAACCTTCACCTCACCCTGAAATTTCTGGGCAAAACCACCCCCCGGCAGGTGAAGGAGATAAAAAATCAACTGCATGCCCTTGGGGATTCTTTCCCGGCTTTTCGGTTTGATCTGAAGGGAACGGGCTATTTTAAAAGCAAAGGACAACCCCGGGTCCTGTTCATTAAAATTGAAAACGATGCCCTTTTGCAACAGCTGGCTGCTGAGATCGACGCCCGGGTTTCGCTGTACGGATTCGAAAAGGAAAAACGGCCTTTCCGGCCGCACCTGACGCTGGGAAGAATCAAATATCTGAGAAACAGGGGCCGTTTTTTCAGCATGGCCGAAAAATATACTGAAAAATATTTCCAGCAGGTCACGATCCGGGAGATCATCTTTTTCCAAAGCATCCTGGAACGGACGGGCGCCCGCTATAAGCCCCTGGAGATCATCCCCCTGCAAAAAGAGGCTCTTCCGCCCGGAGAGCCCGCCAGTGGTCTGCTCACCGGATAAATGAAGCTCCCTGACATTCTGAACACCCCCGGATAAAGACCTGTCCACAGGTGGCCGGATTATTTCCCATTTCCCCTGAAGCTTACCATCAGGGTATAAATGAGGATCTTAAAATCGATGTAAAGCGAAATGTTTTTCAGGTAGAGCATGTCGTACGGAAGGCGCTCCAGCATCTCCTCCACATTGGATGCATAACCGTATTTTACCTGTCCCCAGGAGGTAATCCCGGGCCTCAGCTTATGCAGGTGGGTGTAATATGGGGCTTTTTTCACAATCTGATCGATGTAAAATTTTCGTTCCGGGCGGGGGCCGACGAGCGACATATCCCCTTTGATGACATTATAAAACTGGGGAATTTCATCGAGGTGCGTTTTCCGCAAAAAACGGCCGGCCGGGGTTATCCGTTCATCGTCATCGCCCGACAGCTCGGGCCGGCCGTTCTCGGCCCCATGCACCATGCTGCGCAATTTATAAATATGAAAAGGTTTGCCGAATCGCCCGATGCGCTCCTGCCTGTAAATCACCGGCCCCGGGGAGGTTGCTTTTATAAACACCGCAAGTACCAGGAAAACGGGGAAAAATAACACGGCAGCAACCACCGACAATAAAATATCAAGCAACCTCTTGGTCTTTTCCTGCCACGCCGGCATCAGGCCATTGGAAATTTTTATCAGCGGACTTCCGTAAATGGAGGTCATCTTTACAGTTCCCGACAAAAAATCATAAAGGTCCGGAATGCCCCAAATGGTAACCGGATGATTTTCGAGGACGGTCAGAATTTCACTCAGCCGCTCATGCTCCTTTGTCTCAACGGCTATAATGACCTCTTCAATGTTATACCGGCGGATGATCCCGTTTAAATCCTCCAGCTTTCCCAGGGAGGGAAGCTGATCGCCGGGAAAACGATCCTCCTTGCCTTTCATCCCTACAAAACCGGTAAAAAGATTCCCTGCCGGACGCTTCTGACGGGTCATTTCCTGGTATACCCTCTCCGCCTTCCGGTTGCTCCCCACCAAAAGGGTATTAAATCCGATTTTTCGCTGATGGATCCGGTGGATGGTCCTTGTGGTCAGGATTAACCGGAAAAAATAGGTGAAGAAAAAGTGCAGCCCGAGAAGGGTGAAAAAAAGTTGGTAGTAATTTTTGTAGCTGCCAATAAAATCGTCCAGGATCAGGGCAAAAAAGATCACCACCACGCCGGTAACGGTGGTGGAAAAAGTTTGCCCCAGTTCCAGGAGGCGCGACCGCCGGAAAATATGGTCGTAAAAACCCGTGATGTAGTAAAATAAAACCCAAAGGGCCGGAATGGTTGCCAGTCCCAGAAAATAGCGACCGGAGAACTCTATCGGGACATCAAAGCCAAAATGCTGTGGTTCGATGACCTCTTTCCGGTAAATAAAAAAGGCCGTCCAGCTCATCGCCGCAGCCAGTAGATCAAAAATCAAATACGTTGCAACCTGCCTTTTTCTATTCATTCATTTGCCGGTTAAGTAGGAAAATCAGAGCGTACCCGCACGGAAGAGGCCTCTTTTCATGCGCGATCGCCAATCAATGGCATGCCGTTCGAAAATGGAACGCCCGAAACAAAAAAATATTGCAGAAAAAAAGGTTTTTTACATGGAACGGGATAACGAAAATTGTTCCAGCCGGTCCTGAATCTTCTGAAGCATCTGAAGGGCAGTAATATAATCCTCCAGGCCGGAAGCGCAGCTGTTTCTACCGGAAATCTGTTTCACAAACCCATTAAACTCATCTCCCCCCGGAGCAAAATCCGGATGAACAGGTGTTCCATTGCAGAAATAATGACCGGCAGAAAAATCATACGCAATAACCTGGTCCGTGGACCAGGCATCCATTTTGAAAACTTCTTCAGCACCGGCCTTCCCGAATTGAATATTCACGACCGATGCATCTCCCATTTCGAGCCGGACATTGGTGAATTCGGTAGCGGCGGAAGACACTTGAAAAGAGACAGCAGCAATCCTCCGGGGCATTTCCGGAAAGAATCCCGTTAACATCATCAGCAAAGGCATCAGCTCCTCCGGGCCTTCATTGCCGGGCTTAAAAAATGAAATGTCAATGTATGCAGGATTTTTCAGATTCCGCTTCAGCCATTGAACGGCCGGGAGAAAGAAAAAGGGATTGGTAATCCGGACAACCGTCTTTGCCTCGGTGGCCAGTTTTGCCAGCTGCCTGCACTCATCCGGCGGAAGGTCCGGGTACTCAACAGCAAAAATGTGTTTCGATTTTTTAATAATGTCACTCAGCATGGGAAAAGGAAGCAGGGAAAAACGGTTGATCATCAGTGCATCGCTGCGCTCAATTAATTCTATCCGGTTAAACTCGGGGATCGAAAAACGAAAACTGCCCGAATCAGCGTTCATCCCAACCGACGACTTCCCGGCAATGTGAATTTCCGGATGTTCGTGAATCTTGTGTGCGAAGGGTTCCAGCAATTCAATATCTCCTATTAGTCCAAGATTCAGCATATGCAAATATAAGGCCGCCAGACCCGCTTTTCTATAAAAAAGGCATGATTTTATCAACGATAAATGTTAATATTGTAACAAAAGATATCTTTTTATGTCAGGTCGATTGGCTATTTTTGCATCGGAATGAGGCAGGAGATAAAAAACAATGACGACCTTCGCCACCAGGGAATGCGGAAAAGGCTGGTCGAAGGGATTAAAGCAAAAGGCATCAGGGATCCCAAAGTGCTCGAAGCCATTGGGAAAGTGCCCCGGCATCTTTTTATGGACAGTTCTTTTATCCATTTTGCCTATAAAGACCAGGCATTCCCCATCGGGTCAGGACAAACCATTTCACAACCTTACACCGTTGCCTGCCAAACCGAACTGCTGCAGGTGGAAAAAAATGACAAAATCCTTGAAATCGGAACCGGCTCAGGGTACCAGGCAGCGGTGCTGCTCGAAATGGGAGCAAAAGTTTTCACCATCGAACGGCAAAAAGAGCTCTTCCGGAAAATACAATCCTTCCTGCCGGAGATCGGATACCACCCGGCCTGCTTCTTTGGCGACGGCTACGCCGGCCTTCCCGAATTCGCGCCTTTTGATAAAATCCTGGTAACCGCAGGTGCTTCCTCCATACCTGCTGCATTAAAACAACAACTCAAAACAGGAGGAAGACTGGTCATTCCCGTTGGAAGGGAAAACCGGCAGGAAATGACCGTTGTGATCCGTATTTCGGAAGACCAGTTTAAAATTGAAAAACACGGAGGGTTTGTTTTTGTTCCTTTACTGAAAGGAACAGCAGAATAAAATACCGGATAGCGTTCTTTTTCCCTCCCGGGGCAATAAAACCTGAAAAACACAAAGGGGCTGCTTTTGTTCCTCATTTAGAAGAAAGGGCAGAATTATATCCCGGGAAAGCTTTTTTTTATCCGGGAAAAAACCTTCTTAGAAAAAATAAAAATTCCAATTTATATGATAGAAGTAAAAAAGTTCATGGTTAATCCGTTACAGGAGAACTCCTACGTGATTGCCGACGAGACGGGCCGGTGCATCTTTGTGGATCCCGGGTTTTACTTCCCGGAGGAACAGGAAGAAGTCCGGGAGTATATCTCAAAAAACAACCTGAAACCGGAGTTCATTGCTAACACGCATGGCCATTTCGACCACATGATGGGGGTGGAATTTATCCGGAATACCTACAACATCCCTTTTATTGTCCATGCCGAAGATGCCTTCTGGATTGACAGGGCAGTGGAACAGGGAGCCATGTTTGGTTTTGAAATGTCCCCGGTCGGGCAACCCGATTCGTTTTTCAAAGCTGGCAAACCCCTGTTGCTGGGGGATTCCTCCCTGGAAGTCATTCATGTCCCCGGCCACTCACCCGGGCATGTGGTTTTTTATTCCAAAGCCGATGGCATCCTTATTGCCGGGGATGTGCTTTTTTATGGAAGCATCGGACGAACCGACCTTCCAGGCGGGGACTATAACACCCTGATAACAAACATTAAAGAAAAATTATTCCGGTTGCCCGGCGAAACCAAAGTCTTCTGCGGCCACGGCCCGGAAACATCCCTGGATTTTGAGAAAAACAGCAATCCGTTTTTAACCTGAAAGGCCTTCAGCTCCCCGCAGGGGGATTGCTCCGGATAAAAAAGCAAAAATAGAGAACTGGATTAAAATCATTTTTTCGTTTCCCGGAAATTTTATACTTGCAATAAATTAAACAAAAACAGGCAAATGGCTCATGACAAATTTGTAAACCGGCATATTGGTCCGCGTGAAAACGAGATCAGGGAAATGCTGGAAGCTATCGGTGCCACCACCATCGAACAATTAATGGAAGAAACCATTCCCTCAGACATCCGGCTGAAAGAGCCGTTAAAGTTGCAGGAAGGACTGACGGAACGGCGCTATTTCAGAAAAATCCTGAGTCTGGCAGATAAAAACAAAGTGTTTAACACCTACATTGGAATGGGCTATTATGACACCAACACCCCGGCTGTTATTTTACGGAACGTTCTGGAAAACCCGGTGTGGTATACCTCCTATACCCCTTACCAGGCAGAGATCTCCCAGGGCCGGCTCGAGGCCCTGCTGAATTTTCAGACCATGGTTTGTGAACTGACAGCCATGGAGATCGCCAATGCTTCGTTGCTGGATGAATCCACTGCTGCCGCTGAGGCCATGATGATGATGCACAACCTGCGTCCCCGGAAAATGGTGAAAGCGGGGGTAAACACTTTGCTGGTCGATGAAAAAACCTGGCCCCAGACCCTCGACGTCTTAAAAACAAGGGCCACCCCCCTGGGCATTGACCTGAAGATCCTGCCTAAAGGGGCATTTGAATTTACAGAGGCTGTTTTTGGAGTCATTATCCAGTATCCCAACTCCGATGGTGAGGTCCCCGAATACCCGGGATTGGTTGAAGAAGCACACGAAAAAGGCATTAAGATTGCTGTTGCTGCCGATCTGCTTTCTCTCGTCCTTTTAACACCTCCCGGTGAGTGGGGGGCCGACATCGTTTTTGGCAACAGCCAGCGGTTTGGCGTTCCCATGGGGTATGGAGGTCCGCATGCAGCATTTTTCGCCGCCCGCGAGGCATTTAAACGGCACATGCCCGGACGCATCATCGGCATAACAAAAGACCGGGACGGAAACCGTGCCCTGCGGATGGCCCTGCAAACACGGGAACAGCATATCAAACGGGAAAAAGCCACATCCAATATCTGTACGGCACAGGCCCTGCTGGCTACCATGGCCGGATTTTTCGGCGTTTACCAGGGCCCGGAAGGCCTCAAAATGATTGCCGAACGCATCCACAATATCGCTGCCTTCCTGGCCATGGAAATTGAAAAACTGGGCTACCAGCAACTGAACAAACATTTCTTTGATACCATCCGCTTTCAACTCCCCCCGCACGTAAAACGGGAAGATATTGAGTGGCTCTCCCATGAACTGGAAATGAATTTCCGGTACTTCGCCAATGGGGAGGTGGCCCTCAGCATCGATGAAACCACCAACCGCCAGGATATGACCTGGATCCTTGAAGTTTTTGCCAGGGCTGCCAATAAAAAAGGGCAGATTGTCCATGAATACCCGGAAGGAAATCAAATCGACCCCCGCTTTGCACGGCAATCCGGGTTTATGCACCAGGAAGTATTTAATAAATACCGTTCGGAAACAGAGATGGTGCGCTACATAAAAAAACTGGAGCACAAGGATGTCTCGCTCACCCACTCCATGATCCCGCTGGGATCATGTACCATGAAACTGAATGCCGCAACAGAAATGCTTCCCCTGAGCTGGATCGAATTTAACGGCATTCATCCCTTCGTGCCCAAAAACCAGGCCCGCGGATACCATGAAATGATGGAGGAGCTGCGCCGTGACCTGGCTGAAATTACCGGAATGGCAGATGTAAGCCTAATGCCCAATTCCGGAGCCGCCGGGGAGTATGCAGGATTGATGGTGATCCGCGAATACCATCAAACCCGGGGCGAAGGACAACGCAACGTGGTGCTGATCCCCTCATCGGCCCACGGAACCAATCCCGCCAGTGCCGTCATGGCCGGCATGCAGGTGGTGACGGTGACCTGCGATGAAAAAGGAAATATCGACCTGGAAGACCTGCGGACCAAAGCAAAAGAAAATAGCAACGCCCTCGCTGCATTCATGGTGACCTACCCCTCCACCCACGGAGTGTTTGAGGCCTCCATAAAAGAAATGTGCCAGATCATTCATGAAAACGGGGGACAGGTTTATATGGACGGAGCCAATATGAATGCCCAGGTGGGACTGACCACCCCGGGAGTGATCGGTGCCGATGTTTGCCACTTAAACCTTCATAAAACTTTTGCCATTCCCCACGGCGGCGGCGGACCGGGCGTCGGTCCCATCGCCGTGGCCGGCCACCTCGTCGAATTTCTGCCCTCGCACCCCGTCATGAACAACGGGCACATCGGAATTAATGCCGTGGCAGGAGCCCCCTGGGGAAGTGCTTCCGTGCTCCCGATCACCTACGGATACATTAAAATGATGGGAGCTTCCGGCCTTACCGCTGCCAGTAAACTGGCCATTTTAAATGCCAACTACATCGCCCGTGCACTCAGTAAAAATTTCGGGATCCTTTATACCGGCGAAAAAGGGCGGGTGGGACATGAACTGATCCTCGAATGCAGGCATCTGAAAAATTCCTCCGGAATAACAGAGGAAGACATAGCAAAACGGCTGATGGATTATGGATTCCATGCACCAACCCTGTCATTTCCTGTTCATGGCACACTGATGATCGAACCCACCGAAAGTGAATCAAAAGAGGAAATTGACCGGTTCATCGATGCCCTGAATACCATCTTTGAAGAGATCAAAGAAGTGGAAACAGGAAAAGCAGATAAAGCAGACAATGTCCTTAAAAATGCTCCCCACACTGCACTGCAGGTCAGTTCCAATAACTGGGAACATCCCTATTCAAGGGAAAAAGCAGCCTGGCCTCGGCCATGGCTAAAAGAAAACAAATTCTGGATGCCCGTGGGCAGGCTCGATAATGCATGGGGCGACCGCCACCTGATGTGCACCTGCGGCTCTCCTGAAGAGTATGAACTGTTCAATAAAGCGTAAAACAGCTCAATGAATCCTTTTCTGTTCATTTAATACATGCGTCCGGCCCATGATCGTCTTTCCGAATGCAAAAATAAATATCGGCCTCCATATCGTTTCCCGGCGGCCCGACGGCTACCATAACCTTGAAACCGTCTTCTTTCCCGCAGGACTTGCCGATGCCCTGGAAATGATCCCTTCGGAAACACCCGCCCTGACAATCTCCGGCATCCCGGTGGACGGACCGGTGGAGGAAAACCTGATCCTCAAGGCCTGGCATTTACTGAACATCGATTTTAACATCCCCCCCGCACGGTTTCACCTGCACAAAAAAATACCCCCCGGAGCCGGACTGGGAGGTGGCTCTTCCGATGCAGCATTTACCCTCCGGCTGTTGAATGACTATTTCACCCTGGGACTGAAAAAGTCACAGTTAAAAAGATATGCAGCACAACTGGGCGCCGACTGCCCATTTTTTATTGATAACCAACCGGCTTTCGCCTCCGGAACCGGAACCCGGCTGAAACCCCAGAAACTCGACCTTACCGGATTTCAACTGGTGCTGCTGAAACCCGCCTGTTCGGTGAGTACCCGCGAAGCATACAGGAACGTTCAACCCGCCCGCCCGCATCTCAGCTTAAAAAATATTACCCACCTGCCGGTGGAACAATGGAAAAACCAGGTCGTAAATGATTTCGAAAAAAGCATCCTCCCCCGCTACCCGGAAATAAAAAATTGCAAGGATTTTCTCTACGAACAGGGAGCGCTCTATGCCTCCATGTCGGGCAGCGGATCGGCAGTCTTTGGAATCTTCTGCCAACTGCCGGCCGGTTTTCCTGAAAAAATTCCAGAAGGCGTTCTTTTCCTTTCCTAAAATCCTGCATTCAACGGCTCTTTGCCCCTCCAAATGACTTCCCGCCCATATTTTCACTGCCGGAGGAAACTTTTTTATTCTTTCTTTGTTTAACTTTTAGAAAATAATTTTAAACAAAAAATATTACGCCATGAAAAGAATAGACCACTTATTTTTCGGAGTTTTCCTCACCGTCCTGTTGCTGGGAGGAAATGCACATGCAAAACCAACAGAGAATTCGGTTCTTTCAAGCCTTGAAAACACGGAAGAGCCGAGAATGAAACTGGAAGACTGGATGGTCAGTGAAAAATCGTGGAACAGCTCAGCGGCAGGGAACACGTTTTTTTCACAGGAGTATTCGGAGGCAAGTCTTGAAATTGAAAACTGGATGCTTAATGAGCGTCTGTGGGTTGACTCCCCCGCTCAACCGGGAACTGAAGATAAAGAACCCGCGCTTCTTGTCGAAAAATGGATGATCAATGATCAGCTATGGGAGTAAAATTCACCGGAGAGATAAGCCGTAAACGGCGTTAAGGAAATATGCCAATTGCGGAGCGATTAAGAGGGGCATGGATAAGGGATTTCGCATGAAACCCGGGGCTTGCCCCTTTTTTTTGATGTGGAAGCAGGAAAAGTGGGTTTAAGACTCCTGTCAGGAAGAGATGGGCATGGAATACCGTACAACATCCGCTCCCGTAATCTGCTTGTCGCAAAGGATGATCAGGCGCTCGATGACATTCCTGAACTCCCGGATGTTTCCGGTCCAGGTGATTTTCTGAAGCTCAGCGATGGCATCGTCGGTAATCGTTTTTGGAGGCATCCCGTATTCATTGCATATCTGCTCAATGAAATGGTTTGCCAGCAGCGGAATATCTTCGAGCCGCTCGTTCAGGGAGGGAACATGGATCAGTATTACGCTGAGCCGGTGGTACAGGTCCTCCCTGAAACGGTTCTCCTTGATCTCTTCCGAGATGTTTTTATTGGTAGCGGCAAGGAGCCGGACATCCACCTTAATGTGTTTATCGCCCCCCACCCGGGAAATAACGCTCTCCTGAAGCGCACGCAAAACTTTCGACTGCGCGGAAAGGCTCATATCACCGATCTCATCCAGGAAAAGGGTACCGCCGGTTGCCTGCTCGAATTTCCCCTTTCGTTGTTTGAGGGCGGAGGTGAAGGCTCCTTTCTCATGGCCGAAAAGCTCGCTCTCAATCAACTCCGACGGGATTGCTGCACAGTTGACCTCCACAAAAGGTCCCGACGAACGAGGGCTCTGTTCGTGGATGCGGTGGGCCACCAGCTCTTTTCCCGTTCCATTTGCCCCGGTAATTAAAACCCGCGCATCGGTTGGTGCCACCCGGTCGGCCATTTCAATTACCCGCCTTATGGCCGGGGATTCACCCACGATCTGGTATTTCTTGCTGACCTTCTTTTTTAATTGTCTGGCCTCATTTACAAGGGTCGACTTATCCATCGCATTGCGGATGGTTATCAGCAACCGGTTCAGGTCGAGGGGCTTTTCAATAAAATCGTACGCCCCTTTTTTTATCGACTCCACTGCGGTATCGATGTTTCCGTGCCCGGAGATCATGACCAGCGGAGTATCCGGCGCCAGGGGGCTCACCTGTTCCAAAACTTCAATTCCATCCATTCCCGGCATTTTTATATCGCAAAGAATGATATCGTACTCCGCCTGCTTGACTTTTTCAATTCCTTTCTTTCCGTCTTCCGCAAGGTCCACTTCGTATTTTTCATATTCCAGTATATCCTTCAGGGTATTCCGGATACTCCGCTCATCATCTATGACTAGAATTTTTGACATACTCCACTTTTTATAAAAAGACAAAGTTAATCACCTGCAGGAAAAAACAGGAAAAATCCGGAGGAAATAACCTCCGGCAAACAGAGCGGGCATTCCCCGTACATCACACGGAATCTTCCTGATGGACCATTTCAGGGACTAACAGCCTCCCTGGATCGTAACAACTTCGCGTTTTACCGGGGCACCGATATTTTTCAGGGATTCCACCAAATCGTCCATTTTTTCGGCAGCAGAACTCCTGAAATGGTAGGCTTCCAGGACCTCTTTAGGCGCATCGGCCGCAGGTTGCGTTGCTTCAAAAAACATTTCCCGGAACTCCCGGGCACTTTCCTGTAAAATGTAATTTTCAGAATCGCCAATGTATTTTGCTTTCAGACAAGCCATCCGGACCAGCGTATCGCTGTCGGCATAAAACACATTGGTTTTCAGCCGCTGCCGGAAAATGGGCTCATACTGCCGGTCCATTATATCCTCAAAGGGGATATTGATGGCCAGCGGTAGATGAAAAGCCTCATATTCTTCGGGCGAACGAACATCGATGATGTTCAGCTGATAATATTGATTGACAATCTCATGGGCCAGTTTATCGGCAGGCATCTCCTTAAAAACACAGGTCTGCTGCCGCTTTGCCTCGGCAATGCGCATATTGATGATCTCTTTTTTCCCGGGCAGAAAGGCCACAACGGCTAAAACCACAAACAAACCAGCCACCGACCAGGCATATTTGTTTCGCAGGGTGCGTGCAATGGTGGCCGGCCTTTTATTAACGCGGTTCTCAATGAACCATGTTGCCACAAAGGCGGTAACCGCGATCGCTGCAAGAATGAATGCAAAGCTTATATCCGGCATTCCCAGAAACTCCGAAATACGTACCTGTCCCATGTTTGTAGCCCGGTAAAACTCTTCCAGCCAGGGGAATGTCTCTGTAAATGCAAAGATCCCCAAAAAAGCCCCAACGAGGAAAGCAAGGGCATCCAGTTTTCCAATGGCCAGGGCTGCAACACTGGTGCCAGGGCAAAAGCCCCCGATGATAAAACCGGCTCCCATCACCAAACCGCCAACAATAGCAGATTTCAGAAACGTGGGATTGATATAAAGGACATCCAGGTCGAGCAACCCGTAATGTCCCAATAACAAAACACCCGCCATGGCAGTAATGCCGGCGGTGAAAAACACCCGTAATACGGTAAAATCATTGCCGTAAAACAGGCCTACCAATTTTTTTGTGGAAGAGAACCCCGCTTGCTCCAGGGCAAAACCAAAGCCAATTCCCAGGAAAAAGGCGATGACAAGGCTCAGCTCTTCACTGATTATATAAGGTACTAAAGGTCCCATAGTCTGTTATTTTAACCAAAGTTTCCGAAAAAAGAACGCCAGCGCATAAGCTCCACCAAAGATGGCGAGCATGGTAATGATGCCTCCCAGTGATAACACCGCCATGCCACTCAGGGCTGCTCCGCTGGTACAGCCACGGCCCAGCTGTGCCCCGAAACCGAATAATGCCCCACCGATTAAGGCCGCTATGATCCGGGTAGCATTGGATACCCGGGGCCCTTTTTCCAGTTTTAACCCCGAACGGTTGGCGATGACGCCTGAGAAGAAAGCGCCTACCAAAACACCGACAATCTCAAAAACCAAAAAATTTTTCCAGGGGCCTTCCGGATTTTTCTGGTCATAGTTCTGGTAAAACAGCGTATTTTCCGCATGTTCAGGGGCCACATTTTCAACCGTGGCCACCACCGCACTTTTTACAGCACCGCTGGCTCCCAGCCCTCTTCCGGTAATATAGATGGTAGCCAGCAACACGATCCCCAGTAAAAACCCCGCCAGGTAGGGATTCATATAGGGCTTTGGCTTGTTTGTTATTTCCTTTTCCATGGATCTGATTTTTTCGGGTTAAATAAACATTCACGGGTTCAATACAACCCTTAGGGTTTCTCCGCTTTTCCGCCAGTCTCATCCTCCTCATCCTCCAGATCTTCGTAGCCGGTAACCATCGCGCGGATATTGGAGGTGGGGGTATGCCCGGTCGTTGTCATATAAACATGAACAACCAGAAAAACCATCAGTAGAATGGCTCCCAGGGTATGCCAGAAAGCCACGCTTTCAAGCGGGAAATCGCTTACCACCACCAGTTCGTTGCGATCGATCGTTTTATGAAACATATAAATAATGCCTGAAATCACTGTCAGCGGAACAAGAACCAGTTTGAACCCCAGATAAACCAACCGCTGCAAGGGATTCAGTTTTCTGACCTCCGTCTTTTTCGTTGGATGAGCTTCCCCCTTGAACATCCCAATACTGTAAAAACGGATCTGTGCCAGCAGTTTATTGGTTGTCGGAATATATTGCCGCCACTCTCCGGTCACCACGTGCCAGAAAATAGCAAATATAACAAGGCCGATCAGCATCCAGGACCCCACCCGGTGAAAACGGGCGGCATGTTCAAATCCAAAAATATGGAAGGTCCCATGCACTTCGAAACCGGTTAAGGCCAAAAAAATGATCAGTACTGCCTGGGTCCAGTGCCAGAACCGTTCAAATCCTTTGTAGATATATACACGTCTCATAACCAATTATTTATTTTGAAAGGAATCGCCATGCTCATAATCAATCACATCCGTTTCGTATCTTTTTCTCCGGATGGAAATTAAAACACGGATGCCGGCATGGACCAGGACCCCTCCCAGAGCCCCCAGAAAAAGGAGCAGTCCCAGCCCGTCGAGGTATTTATTGAAATCGCGGCCCGGCAGATAGAACCCGGCCAGTTGGGCAAGCCGTCCGTCATCCGAACGGGTATGGCACTCGGCACATCCTACGGCCTGATCTTTGGGGGCTACCATGTGATTCACAGGCCAGTACATTTCGGTATCAATAAACCCGTAGTCGCCGCTGTAGGGCAGTCCCACCCGCTTCATTCCTGCCGCTACAGCTGTTTCCCAGTTGAAATCCTTCCAGAAAGCGCTGTCGCCTTTGCTTTCCGCAAAAAGTTTGGGCTGAATGAGTGTATTGTATTTTTTATCGTAAATCTGATCCCCCCGGTGGATCTTCACCGGAAAAATTTTGGACTCAGGATCATCGTGGGAACCAAAAAGGGTATTCATCTGCACAGGCACGGATTCGATTGTATCTCCCAGCATATAGTGGTTGGCCGTCCCGTTGAACCACATGTAATCCGGTTGAACATCCGTTGCCCAGACAAAGGTGCCCTTAATGGACTGGTATTCGATGGTACTGTCGCTGCTAAACTCCTTATAAGGCTCCCCTTCCCGTAGTCTACCTGCATCTGACCACCTCCAAGACATCTTGGTGGGATTCTCCCTGGCATAAACCGGAATGTGGCATCCCTGGCAGGATACTTTGGCATTGTGCCGGTTGAGGATGTCATCAAAATGGGGGGTGTTGGTATGGCATTGCTCACAGGTGGCCCGGTTGGTATTGGTAGAGGAGACCGAATAAAGGCGTCCTTTAATTTTGTGATTTTCAGCCGTATGACAGGCTACACACGACATGTCCATGCCATTGGAGGCCATGTGCACATCGGTCTGCCGGTCACAGTTCAGCTGGGCCATTTCCAGGTCCCCGTGCTTCACATTGTTCCCTCCACCGCTAAAAAAATGGCAGCTTCCGCAATTGATCTTTTCCGGGGTGCCAACCCCCTGGGCCACTTTGGTGAGATTCACCGTCCGGTCGGGATAACCGGCCATGGAAGATCCTTTCCGGTACTCTTCACTGTTATCATGACAAACCATGCAATCCACGTTCCGGGCATTTTCAAAATCAAAATGATCATTGGTCATTCCAAAACCAATATGGCATTTGGCACAGGCAAGCTCGTTGGATTGGGCACCCAGACAAAAATTATTCAGCACATTTTTTTTCCCGGCAGCCTCAATCCCCCGCCCTTCAACATAGGAAACCCGCTCCCAGTTCCAGTGAGCAGACTGCATAATCTCTTTATGCCGCTCGGTATGACAACCAATACATGCCTCCGTTACTTCCTGCGGCGTCTCAAACTCCCGCTGAAGCTCCGGCAGCTTGCTGTGGTCAATGGAAGATACCGGCTTTATCGCATATTCCGTTTTTAACGCTTCAAGCTTCAGGTTATAATATTCATTTTCGGTGTTCAGAATGTTCACGAGGATCAACACCGCGATAAATAGTAAAACAACCGTTGCAATGGTTTTCTTCATTTCAAGATTTTTTTATTATCCGGTTTCCTGGTTTTTGGGTAAAAATATCCAATTATCTACATATAACAATAAAAAAAATAATCCGCCGGATTCCCCATTAATAGTTACAACTTTACAAAACATTCAAATCCAAAGAGGTATCAGACATCTGTTTTGCAGCAGGCCCTCCTAATATATACTGATTCTAAAAAACAACAGCCGTTTTATCTAACAGGAAAATGAGATCAGAAACATCCCATTCAGTCAGAAGCCGCTACTCCGCCCGGCTTAACAAGACTGACTTTTATCCTGTTCAGAAAAAAGAAAACTTTGTATCTTCGGTCCTCTTCCATAAACAAAACCCGGATTGATTTGTAAGGATAAAACGGAAAAAAACAAACAGTTAATTTATGACACGAATGAAGAAATGGACAATTCTGATGGCCATGGTTTTATTTGTTGGTTCGGCAGAACAGGCAAAAGGCAACCGTGAAGCTAAAAGCGAAAAAGAAGACTCCCTGATTACCAGCAGTCTGGTAAGCGGATTAAAATTCAGAAGCATCGGACCGGCATGGGCCAGTGGCCGGATTGCCGATTTTGCTGTTAATCCCGGCAATCCGAAAGAATATTATGTCGGGGTAGCCAGCGGCCATGTCTGGAAAACGACCAATAACGGAACCACCTGGAAACCGGTTTTTGACAACTACGGTGCTTACGCCATCGGTGATGTGGAGATGGATCCAACCAATCATAACGTCATCTGGGTAGGAACCGGCGAGAACAACCACCAGCGGGCGCTGGGATATGGGGACGGCATCTACAAATCGGTCGACGGCGGAAAATCGTTCAAGAACATGGGGCTGAAAGAGAGCCGGCAGATAGGCGGAATTGTCATTGACCCCCGGAACCCGGACGTTGTTTTTGTCGCGGCGGAAGGTTCCGCCTGGGGGCCCGGTGGCCACCGGGGACTTTACAAAACCACCGACGGCGGAAAATCATGGAATAAAGTGCTGGATATCAGTGAAAACACAGGGGTAAACAATGTAAAAATGGACCCCTCCAATCCGGATATCATGTATGCCACCTCTGAGCAGCGGCGCCGGACCTCCTTCACCAAGATTGGCGGAGGGCCGGAGTCGGCCGTTTACAAATCGACCGACGGGGGTGAATCGTGGCGGAAAACAATGCAGGGCCTGCCCAACGTGCACATCGGGGGCATGGGCATTGATGTCTCCCCGGCCGACCCGAATGTGGTGTATCTTATCATGGAGGCGGCAGAAGGAAAAGGAGGCTTCTTCCGCTCCGAAGACAAAGGGGAAAGCTGGAAAAAAATGAGCAGCCACCACTCCAGCGGGCAGTATTACAACGAAATATTCTGCGATCCCGTGGATGTCAACAAGGTATACTCGGTGGAAACCCGGTCAAAAGTCACCACCGACAGCGGAAAAACCTGGAAAACAATCAATGGAAGCGGCCGCCATGTCGACGACCATGCCCTCTGGATTGATCCTGCCGATACGGACCATTACATCATCGGGGGTGACGGAGGCATTTATGAAACCTGGGATGCCGGTGCATCGTTCGACTTTAAGGAGAACCTTCCCGTTACCCAGTTCTACCGGGTCCACGTCGACAATGAAAAACCCTTCTACAATGTTTACGGAGGAACCCAGGATAACAACACCATGGGAGGACCTTCCCAAACCACCAGCCGAAGTGGTGTCAGCAACGATGAGTGGTATGTAACCCTCGGCGGCGACGGCTTCTGGATTGCCACCGACCCCGAAAACCCGGACATTGTCTACACGGAATACCAGTACGGCAATGTTTACCGCTACGATAAAAAAAGCGGGGAACGCATCAAAATAAAACCCCTGGAACGAAAAAACGAACTGACCTACAAGTGGAACTGGGATACTCCCCTGATCCTGAGCCCCCACAAAAGCAGCCGCCTCTATATAGCCGCCAATAAGGTGTTTCGCAGCAACGACCGGGGAAACTCCTGGGAAGTGATCAGCGACGATCTCACGGCACAAATCGACCGGGATACATTCCCCGTCATGGGAAAATACTGGCCGGCGGAAGCGGTTGCGAAAGATGTTTCCACGTCCCAGTGGGGAACCATCGTGGCGCTGGCGGAATCTCCCGTAAAGGAGGGCCTCCTCTATGCGGGAACCGACGACGGGGTAATCGCGGTCACCGAAAACGGAGGGGAAAGCTGGACCCGGATAAAATCCTTTCCCGGCGTGCCTCAATACACTTATGTCAGCGATATCCTGCCGGGACGTTTTGATGAAAATGTGGTTTATGCCACCTTCAATAACCTGAAAAGGGACGACTTTAAACCCTACATCCTGAAAAGTACCGACAAAGGAAAAACCTGGACCTCTAGAAGCGGAAACCTGCCGGAAAACGGTTCGGTTCAAACCATTGTGCAAGATTTCAAAAAGCCCGGACTCCTCTTTGCAGGCACTGAATTTGGCATTTTCTTCACCATTGATCAGGGGGAAAACTGGGTGCAGCTGAAAGCAGGCATTCCCACCATCTCTGTAAAAGACATTGCCCTTCAGGAGCATGAAAATGACCTGGTGGTGGCTACCTTTGGCCGGGGATTTTACATCCTCGACAATTACAGTCCCCTTCGCTCGCTTTCCACGGACCTGGCAAAAAAAGAGGCCCACCTTTTCCGGGTGGCCGATGCCCGCATGTACATTCAAACCAGCGGCAGAAGCAACCAGGGAGACACCTACTTTACAGCCCCCAACCCTCCCTTCGGCGCCACCATCACCTATTATCTGAAAGAGGTTCCAAAAACAAAGAAACAACTCCGGAAAGAAAAAGAGAAGGCGTTGTTCGAAGCCGGAAAACCAATCCCCCAGCCCACCTGGAGGGAGCTGCAGCTGGAAGACAAGCAGGAAAAGTCACACCTGATATTTACCATCTATGATGCGGGGGGCAATGTAATCCGGCAGCTAACAAAAGCGCCATCAAAAGGGATCAACCGCATTCACTGGGATCTGCGCTATGCCATGCCCACGTCCGTCAGGGTGAATGCAAAATTCGACCCCACCCGGAACGCTGCCCGGGAAAACGGCATTCTGGTAATGCCCGGTACATACAAGGCCGACATGAAACTCTGGCACGAAGGGGAGTTGACTCCGCTGGCCGGACCGGTGGAATTCTCCTGCAAAAAACTGGATAATACCACCCTGCCCGCCGAAGACTACCAGGAAAATGTTGATTTTGCCCGTCAGGTAAGCAAACTTGCGGTAGCCATGGTGGGCAGCAACCGGTTGATCGAAGAACTGAAAACGAAACTGGAACACATCAAAGAAGCCATTTATGCAACTCCTGAAGCAGGGCAGGATCTAATGAACAGAACCCGCCAACTGAGCAAAGCAGTGGAAGAACTGGACTTTATCATGAACGGTGTTCCGGCAAAGGCCAGCTGGGAGGAGGTTCCCCCTGCCAAAATGCCGCTTAATAAACGCCTGAGCAGCATAACTTACACCCGCATGGCATCCACCAGCGGCATTACGGCTACCGAGCGGCAGGCATTGAACATCCTCCGGGAAAAATTTCCACCCGTACTTGAAAAACTGGAACAGATCGTTAAAGATGATATCCCGGCCATTGAAGCAGCGCTTAACAGGCTGAATGCTCCCTGGACCCCGGGACGTCTGCCGGTCTGGAGAAACTGATCTTTTGGTTGGCCGTACAAAAAAATGTGCAAAAAGCCCGGTTTCCCCGGGCTTTTTCTTTGAATGTGCCTCCCCGTAACGCCCTTTTTAATGCGTAAAAAACGGGGGCCTGCTTAAAATTTCCATGTGAGTGTTGCCTCGAGCATGCGCGGGGATCCCGGAGTAAAGGTGGGCAATCCCAGCAAACCGCCCCAATGACCGGCTCCCATAAAATATTTCTCTTCCAGCAGGTTGGTTCCCCCGATATTCAGGATCAGGCGGGGATCGTCGACCTCCACCCCCAGACGGGCATTTACCAGCCCAAAGGCCGGCTGTGCCAGCCCTTCAATATTGGCTTCGGTGAACCAGAAGCGGGATTTCCAACTATACCAGGGCGACACAAAGATCCGGAAACCGGGATGGACCTCGGTTTCGGCATTTATTCCGACGGAGAAACAGTGTTCCGGTGCCCGGGCAAAACTGTTCCCGGCATAAATAAATGGATCGCCATTTACTCCGGTAGAGTCGAAAGCGGAGCGGAACCAGGCATAATTCCCAAAAAACTTCAGTCCTTCCAAAAGGGCTACCCGTAAACCGGTCTCAGCCCCGTAAACATTCGCTTTTCCGTTGGCCGCCAGCAACCCGTTTCCGGGATCTCCCCGCCATTGTACTGTCTGCACATCGGAATGCTGCCGGAAAAAAGCGGTGGCATCCCAGAAGATCCGTGACGGCAAAACGATCTTCCAACCCGCCTCAAGGCTGTTCACTTTTTCGGCATCAACAACCTGCGGCCGGCTGTCCCACGAAAACTGAAGCACCTGCGGCCTTCTTCCCCGGGAAACGTTAACAAAATAGCGGATGTTTTCATTCCACCGGTAAGAAACCCCGGCCACCCCAGTAAAGGAAAAGCTGTTTTTGGTGATCTCCTGCGATTCCGACGGCAGATAAAAAATATTGGGGGCGGTTCCTGTCAGCTGCCCCAGGGCCGAAGCTTCCCCCTCCTCAAAAAGGGCCTCCTGTGCATAGTGAAGCCGGTCGAGAAAAGCCCTTACCCCGCCATAAAAAAAGATCCGCCGGAAAAGCTGCCGGTTAAAATGCAGGTAGCTTTGAAGCGACCGGAACATACTTTTACCTGAAATAACCTCCTGGTGAGGGCCCGAAACGGGAAAGTGAACCGCCGGCCAGGGATCCAGGGGCCGGGGTTGCACAGGGAAACGGCTCTCCCGGGGCATCACAAAATTACCCGAATCACTCAGAATCTCCAGCAAAAAACGGTCGTTGGAGGCGATGTCATGGAAAAGATCCCGGGAAACCCGGCGGTACCGAAGCCCCAGGGAACCATGGGTACGGCTTTGCCGCGAAAAATTGTACCTGATCTCCTGGAAGAACTGTTCCGATCCCAACCGGTTCTCCATTGCAAGAGCCGAAAGAGTTGTTCCATCAGCATCCCAGCGGGCAGCGGCACTTCCCTTCCGGTAAGAACTGATCGAAGTCCAGTAATTATGCTCATTCCGGAAATACCGGTAAGTGAGGGTTGCGCCCATGTATTCACTTTCCGAGAAAAGGGCATCCCCGGAACCCAAAGAAACAGGGGTGTCAAACAGTCCGGAGGCCCCCGCCTTTCCTCCATACCACGGGTTAAGAAAAGCATTTCCCGGGGCCTCTTTTTTTTGGTAATTCATGACCAAATCGATGCGGTGGTTGTATGCCGGCAGGAAACGTACCGAAAACCTGCCGGCGGCGGAGTTTCTCCCATTCAGTGTTCCCCCTTCGCTGTTTTCCAGAAATCCTTTCCGGTGGCGGTAATATCCCGCAGCCCGCACAAAAAGCAGGTCCTCCCAGAGCGGAACATTCACTGCGGCACGAACCCTCCTGTTTTCATAGTTCCCTGCCCCGGCTTCAATATACCCTCCCGGTTGAGGTTGCGGTTTTTTGCTGAAAAACCGGACCGCCCCCCCGGAAGCATCCCTGCCAAAATAGACATTTTGCGGGCCTTTCAACACCTCAGTCCGCTCCATATCGAACAGTTCAGCAGAAAAACCAATTCCAAGGTCCAGGGGAACCCCGTCGCGGGTGACGGCAACATCCGGAGCGGTCCCCGGGAACCCCGAACCGCCGGTACTCCCACGGAGCGAAAATCCGTTGATACCTCCCGCCCCCTCTTCCGGCTGAAGTCCGGGGAAAAAAGTTACCACTTCCCGGAAACCGGTCGATTGCATTTTTGTCAAAAAAGCTCCGGAAACGCCGTCGATGGCTGTCAACACATCCGGGATCTGCATGTAGCGGTGAAATGAAGTAACCGGCAGTGGATCCAGCCGGATTCTGTCCCTGTCAAGCGCAATGTAATGATCATTGAATCCGGGTTGCATCACATAATCAATCGTCCGGGTCAGGTACCCCAGGCACGACACCTTTATACGCAATTTCCCCGATGGGAGGTTGGTCAGACTGAACTCTCCGGATTCATTGGTGTGCACCCGGCGCCTCAACCCCTCAATTTCCACGCTTGCCCCGGGAACCGGTTTCCGGTCCTCATCGCGCACCACCCCCCGGAAGATCGCCTGGGGCAGCCGCTGGTTCACCTGCTCCACAGTGCGGTATTTCCTTTTTACCCTCCCGCGCTTTTTAGACTGCGGAGCGGCACTGAAAAAAATGAGAGACAGCAACGAAAACAGCAAAATCTTTCTCACAATAAAAATTTTTATGCCGGTTTGGTATTTCCCCTTAATAACGGGAAAATCCCGGAAAGATTACAAACCACTGCCCTTTTTAAAAGAATAAACCGGAAGTTTCAGCCAGAGGGAGAATTCATCGAGGCTGTCGCGGGCCTCTTCCAGGACAGCACATCGCTTGATAACAAAAGCAGGTTTCCGGGCTTTGTTGACCAAAAAAATGCGGTAATCGGTTCTTTTTACCGAGGTTGTCCGGTTCGACCAGCTGGCCATCGACGCTTTCCGGGTGAAGGGGATCAGCGTAATCCCCAGATAGGCATGGAGGGTTTTCCACCGCCCCGTTTTAATCAGCCCGAACAATTGGTTGTATTGACGGATCAGCTGCTTTTCCGTATCGATTTCAACCCCTGAAAAGGTAAAAATGACAAAACCGGAGGCGATCATAATCAGGCCTCCGGCTGCGAACTGCGCGGCAATAACAAGCAGAACGGCAACAGCAAAAAAGATACCCCCTGCAAAAACGGCGTTTCTCCCGAAAGCTTTTTCTATTTTATTATCGATGATCAAAGGGATCGCTTTACAAAAGCAAGGTACGGCTTTTTTTTGAAAGAAGCGAGCCGGGGTATCACGGGCTTTTCCTTTTATAGCTGCAACCGCAGGGAAACGATGAAGTTGATCCCGGGGGAAACAATCCCCGAGGAATATCGCCGGTAACGCTGATTGAGGATGTTTTCCACCCCGCCGCTAACAGTAAAAGCATCGCTTAGCTGGCAGCTGGATTTCACATTCAGGGTCCACCACGGCGGAGACCATGGATCTCCGTTTTTATCCACCGGATACAGGTGGGGTTTGTCCTTTTCCGAGGGGGCCAGCGCTTCAAATGCATAACCCGCGCTGTACTCAGCAAAAAGATCCACAAACCACTCTTTCCATTCCAACGTGAGGTGTGAACTGCCAAAAGGGGGCGGAACATGACGCATTGGAATCCCTTCGTCATCCGCTCCGAACGTAAAGGTCACATCATGGTGGGTCCGGAGCGACCGGGAGAACAGATACTCAAAGGAAACACTGCTGCCGTATACATTGGCGGATTCAGCATTAACAAGGGCCTCCACTTTGCTCAGGATGCCGTCATAAACGATGGAGTCCTGCCCGTTGAGCGAAAAGTCACGCCGGACCATGGCATTTTTCAGGCGGGTGAAGAAGCCGGTCACTTCAAAACGGGCTTTCCCGGGGAAACTACGAATAATGCCCATTTCGATATTGCGGGCAAATTCGGGTTCCAGGCCGGGATTGGGAACAATGACATTTCCGGGTTCAGAATCAAAAACCTTGGCCACATCATCGATGTTGGGTGAGCGAAACCCGGTGGAGGCATTCACGTTTACCTGCCAATGGGGACCGGGGTGCCAAACCATCCCCAGGTTTCCATTCAGGGCACCATTCTTCATGTCGAACCCCCGGAAAGGGAAAGCGTAGAAGTCAGCATCAAAATCACCCTGGAGCATGGTTCGCGTATAGCGAGCGCCCGTTTGGAAGATCAGCTGATCGCTCAGGTGGTATTTATAGGAGAGATAAGCCGCAAAACTTTGATACACCGATCCGTCGGGATAACGCGATGCAATCGCCGTCTCTTCCCTGTTAATGAGATGCTCCGCCGTTGCTTCCGAACCAACACGGTTGAAAAAAAACTCCCCGCCGTAAAAAATTTCATGGTCCCCGCCGAATGTTTTCCCAAAGTCAAGGTTAAAAGAGAAGATGTTGAGCTCTTCGATCCGGTGCCGCAGGACTTCGCTGTTCAGTCCCCGGTCGTGGCGGCTTTCGGTGTATTGCTGCCATCCTGCCAGCACATTCACTTTATCGAAGAGCAGGTGGTTCTCCCGGTATTTTGCCTGTCCCGAAAACAGGGTCCATTTCTGGGGCCCGTAGTGCCAGGCGGCGTATCGCAGCTGATCGCCGCGGCAGGCAATAAGCCGGTCGTAACGCGGAATAGCGGAAGTCCGGGAGTGGATGGCACTAAAAACAACATCCATCCTTTCCCCGGGCCGGTAGCGCAACTTTGAAAGCAGATTGAACTGGTTGTATCCCGAAAATTTCTGAAGCCGGGGCGTTTCATTGGTCACTATTTCATCGGTGCCGTCAAAAGGCTGGCGGGAGACATATTCCTGCCGGAGGTACTCTTCGGGACCGTGCGCCCCCATACGCAGATCATCAAAGCCCGAGAAAGTGGCGCTTACCAGGGCAGCCCACCTTTTTTTACCGTAACTAAAGGAACCATGAACGGTTTTTTCGGCATTGGCGCTTGAATAGCGGGAGAAGAACTCACTGCGCAGTTCCGTCTTCGAAGTGGTGGATAATTTGGGCATGCTGGTATTAAAGCTCATCACACCTCCCAAAGCATCGCTGCCGTATATCACCGACCCCGGTCCGAAAATGACCTCGGTGTTTTCAAGGGTGTTGGCATCGAGCGCGATCACGTTGTGCAGGTTTCCGCTGCGGAAGATGGCATTGTTCATCCGGATGCCGTCCACCACAATCAACACCCTGTTGGCGGCGAATCCACGGATCATAGGACTTCCTCCACCCATCTGGCTCTTCTGAATGAAGATCCCTCCCTGTGTTCCGAGCATATCGGCTGCTGTTTGCGGGTTATACCGCAACACCTCTTCCGGATGGAGGGTTTCAATTTTATGAGGGATTTCGGTTTTTGACTGCTGCCACCTGTTAACCGAAACCACCACTTCATCGAGGCGCACGGGATCCTCCTGCAGGAATACCATACGCCCGCGTTCCAGCAATTTCTCTTTGGTGGAACTGTATTTCAAAAAGGAGGAGTGCTGAAAAAGGATCTGCTCCCCGGGCGGGATGCTGTCCAGGCTTACCATACCCTTCCCATTGGTCTGGCGCGAGAAACATGCGTCTGTTAAAACCAAAACACCTTCAATGGGTTTGGCTGTCCGGCTGTTCAAAACACGGACATTCTGGGCCTGAAGGCCCGGGAAAAAAGAGAAGAAAAGGACGACCGCTATTATCTGCTTCACGAGATCATTTTTTTGCCCAACTAAGCAAAAATAATGCCTTGTTTGGCAGAAAGCCCGAAAAATTTTCCGCAGGAAAAATGACCTCCCAATAAAAACAAAAAAGAATTTGATTTATGAACCATCCTTTTCTCCGGTCAGCTGAAGCCCATTCAGACCAGCCCCTGTGATACCATCGCGTCGGCCACTTTAACAAAACCGGCAATGTTGGCCCCTTTCACATAATTGACTGATCCATCCCCATTCTTCCCAAATTTTACACACATTTCATGAATGTTGGCCATGATGGTTTTCAGTTTTTGATCCACCTCATCTCTTGTCCAGTTGAGCCGCATGCTGTTCTGGGTCATTTCCAGCCCCGAGACTGCCACTCCGCCAGCGTTTGCGGCCTTTCCGGGTGCATAAAGGATCTTTGCATCCAGGAACTTATGTTCTGCCTCATAGGTAGAGGGCATATTGGCCCCTTCGGCAACCAAAGAACAGCCGTTTTTCAGCAATGTTTCCGCTTCCTCCCCGCTGATCTCATTCTGTGTAGCGCATGGGAGTGCAACGTCACATTTAATGCTCCAGGGGCGCTGGTTCTCGAAATAGGGAACATCGTATTTCTGGGCATATTCCTTTATCCTCCCACGGTATCCGTTCTTGAGCATTTTTACATATTCAAGTTTTTCACGATCAATGCCATCGGGATCATAAACTGTTCCGTCAGAATCCGACAAGCTGACCGGCTTTCCGCCGAGGTCAATGACTTTTTCAACAGCAAACTGGGCCACATTCCCCGACCCTGAAATGGCGACGGTTTTCCCTTTTATGCTTTCCCCCCGGGTTTTTAACATCTCCTCCGAAAAATAGACGGTCCCGTAACCGGTTGCCTCCGGACGGATGAGGGATCCACCCCAGCCGATACCTTTACCTGTAAGGACACCGGAAAATTCATTCTTCAGTCTTTTGTACTGCCCGAACAGATAGCCTACTTCGCGGCCCCCCACACCAATATCTCCGGCCGGAATATCGGTATAAGGTCCAATATGGCGGGATAACTCCGTCATAAAACTCTGGCAGAATTTCATTACTTCATTGTCGGATTTGCCCTTGGGATTAAAATCGGCACCCCCTTTTCCCCCTCCCATGGGTAACGAGGTCAGGCTGTTTTTAAGTACCTGCTCAAAAGCCAGAAATTTAAAAATACTCATATTTACGGTGGGATGAAAACGCAATCCCCCTTTATACGGACCAATCGCACTGTTCATCTCCACTCTGAATCCCCGGTTTACCTGGATATTTCCTTTATCATCCAGCCAGGGTACCCTGAAGTGAATCACCCGTTCGGGCTCCACCATGCGCTCCAGTATCCTGGACTGAATGTAACGGGGGTTTTCCATCAAATAATCTGATAGTGTCTCAACAACTTCCAATACCGCCTGGTGAAATTCGGGTTCTCCCGGATTTTTGTCACATGTTGAGATTTGTCGATTCAAAAATTTCACAAAATTTTCTAAAAGGTACGG
>JAGYMR010000495.1 GCA_018400515.1 Tangfeifania sp. | reverse complement strand
AAATAGGCTTTGATCTTATTGGTAGAATAAGGGGTTCGTGAGCCAATGCCCCGGATGGTCAGCCGGTTGGTATTGAGCGTCCCGTGGTGCATCAATATTCCCGGGACCTGGTTGAGGGCTTCAACCGGCGTTAGTGCGTTGCCGTCCTTCAGCAGGGAAGCCGGGATCAGATTCACCGGGGCAGGGATGTTGAAAAGGTTGTAAGGGGTACGGAATGCCGTTACAGTTACTGCTTCGATTTGGCCCTGAAGGGCTGTGGTGTCCTTTTGGGACAGGGAAACCGTATCGCGCAGCGTCCCCTCCGGTTCTTTTGCAACCGACGAAATAAAAAGTCCCGGCAGCAGGAAAATCAACAGGTGAAGTGCCTTTAACATCTGTTTGCTGTTTTTTTGTTTTCCGTGCATGAACGGTTTTAAGGTTTTATCTCCTTGACCCTCCCATGGAGGTATTCCATTTGATATTTTTTGATATTCCATAAGTAAATGAAACAGAAACAAGGCAGAAATTGTTTCGTTTTGTCTTTTTTCATGCCACACATTCGGCCGAATTAATTATTTTCGCTGGCATCTTGTTTTCTCGTTTGAATGTGTACTTTTTTCTAACCAGATCTTAAAATGTTAAGCGCATGAAATCTATGAAATCTCAGGGGATATTTTTTTCATCCTTTGCAATTATTATATTTCTTTTCGTGGGTTGTCAGCAAAAAGAGGTTTCCTGGCCTGAGGCGGGCATGGAGGTTAAGCCCTGGACCCGCTGGTGGTGGCCGGGCAATGCCGTGGACAGGGAGAATATCCGCCGGGAGCTGCAGGAGATGGCCGGTGCGGGGATTGGCGGAATAGAGATCACTCCTATATACGGGGTGAAAGGGGAGGAGGAGCGTTTTATTCCCTACCTTTCACCGGAATTTTCTGAAATTTTACAATTCACCATTGAAACGGCGCACGGGCTGGGGATGGGTGTTGATATTCCCCCGGGAAGTGGCTGGCGGTGTGGCGGCCCTTTTGTTCCCGA
>JAGYMR010000494.1 GCA_018400515.1 Tangfeifania sp. | reverse complement strand
ATTCTGTGGCGCATCACATCAGGGCAAACCGCACGCACATCTTCCGGGATAACGTAGCCTCTTCTTTTAATAAAAGCAAAAGCCTTTGCTGCCTGGGCAATACTGATCCCAGCCCTTGGAGATGAACCGTAAGAAATCATTTCTTTGTATTTCGGAAGATTATATTTGTCGGGTTCACGGGTTGAAAAAACAATATCAACAATATATTTCTGGATTTTTTCATCCATGTAAACATCTTTTACAACGTCGCGGGCTTTTATTATATCTTCTGGTTTTAAAATGGTCGATGTTTCCGGAAATTGTTTCAGAAGGTTTTGAGTGATGATTTGTTGTTCTTCATCCTTTTTTGGGTAATTGATAACTACTTTCAGCATGAAACGATCCACCTGGGCTTCAGGCAACGGATATGTGCCTTCTTGTTCAATGGGGTTTTGAGTGGCCATTACAAGGAACGGTTCATCGAGCGGGAAGGTTGTATCCCCGATGGTAATCTGGCGTTCCTGCATGGCTTCCAGCAGTGCCGACTGCACTTTTGCCGGTGCGCGGTTGATTTCGTCAGCCAGAATGAAGTTGGCAAAAATAGGACCCTTTTTAATAGAGAATTCTTCTTTTTTCTGGCTGTAGATCATGGTGCCCAGGAGGTCTGCCGGCAGCAGGTCGGGGGTAAACTGAATACGGGAAAACTTGGCGCGAATGGTTTTTGCCAATGACCGGATGGCCAGGGTTTTTGCCAAGCCGGGAACTCCTTCGAGCAAAATGTGCCCGTTTGATAACAGGCCAACCAAAAGGCTTTCAATTAAATGCTTTTGCCCGATAATCACTTTATTCATTTCCATGGAAACCATGTCAACAAACGAACTTTCCTTTTGAATGCGTTCATTCAATTCTTTAATATCCACTGTCTGGTTCATATTTGTCTATTTTTTAAGGGCACGAATTTAAATGATTGCAAAGATATAAAGCTTAATATTTTGTTAAAATATATTAAGGATGAAACGAGTCCCGACAAGTCGGTTGTATTAATCCTA
>JAGYMR010000493.1 GCA_018400515.1 Tangfeifania sp. | reverse complement strand
ATGCAACGGCAGGAGATTTTATCATTTGCCTTTCTTGTTTGAAAAAAGATAAACCGAATGGAAGTGTTAGATTATTTCGAACCGGTTGATTTTTCCCGTTTTACCGGAAGCGGAAGAAGTTCCGGTAAATTTTTTCTGGGGCAAGCTGTCGAAAGAACGACCACAACCCTTTCCCTTTCAAATATTGGCAGTCTGGATATTGCAATTATCGGAGTCCCGGTTGATGATGGAGAAATTGATCGTGCAATAGCAGAATCACCCGATATAATCAGGGATGAGCTGTATCGTTTGTCCATCTTGAATCAAAAAATGAGCATAGCCGATGTTGGGAATCTAAAACCGGCATCAAGCCTGAGGGGAACTTTTCTGGCCCTGCGCGATATCATTGATTACTTCAATGAACTGGATGTTGTTTCAGTTGTTATTGGCGGCAGTCAGGATTTAACAGTAGGTATTTGTGAAGCTTTCAGAAACAGCCGTTTTTTTTCGTTAACGACGGTGGATGCTGTTCTTGACGTAAAAAAGGGAGTTGAAACATTTCATTCAACGAATTATTTAACACGGATATTTAGCAGGCTGCCTAATCTTTTTCAGTTTAGCCTTTTGGGATATCAAAGTCCCTTTGTTGCAGAAATGAATCTGGGTAAAACACGGGGAGTCCCTGACCACCTCAGGCTGGGTCAGCTGCGGGATGATTTTTTGAAGGCGGAGCCACTGATGCGCAACTCCGATGTTTTATCCTTTGATCTGGGAGCAATAAAATATGCGGATGCCCCTGCAACACGGCAAAAACATCCCAATGGGCTAAGGGGGGAAGAAGCTTGTCAGATAGCACGTTACGCGGGCATGAGCGATCGGTTAAAAATATTTGGGATGTTTGGACTTACTCCCGGGGACGATCCCCATTCCCTTACAGCGAAACTTGCTGCTGAAATTATCTGGTATTTCCTTGAAGGGTGCATGATTTGTAAAAAGAATAATTCTTCGTTGGAAAATAACCGGATTGTTTATAAAGTGGCGGTTAACGATTT
>JAGYMR010000492.1 GCA_018400515.1 Tangfeifania sp. | reverse complement strand
TGTATGTGAAAGAGATCAGAATCTTACGGAGAAAATTGCCGGGCGCTATAAGCTGGATTCCCAAATCATTTTTGCGGATCTTCCGGCAATGCTGGATCAAGTCAAACCCGATGCTGTTGTGGCTTTCGGTTCTGTTTTTGACCATTTAGCTGTTGTTGAAGCCTGTGCGCCGCGGAAGATTGACGTAATGGTTGAAAAACCGCTGGCAGTGAATATGGAACATGCTGCACGGATGGAAGAACTGGCTGGAAAACACGGCATTCATTTGCTTACCGATTATGAGACTTCGTGGTATCCGACGACCGCCCTTTCCATGAAACTGGTTCATGAAGGACATATTACGGGTCCCCTAAGGCGAGTGGTTTTTCATCACGGGCACCAGGGGCCCGTTGAAATTGGTTGTGATAAGTATTTTTTGAGCTGGCTGACCGATCCCGTTCTGAACGGAGGCGGTGCTATTGTTGATTTTGGGTGTTACGGAGCCAATTTAATGACGGCTTTGACGAAAGGGGAAAAACCGGTTTCAGTTACGGCCGTAACCCGTCAGTACAAGCCGGATGTTTATCCCCGTGTTGACGATGATGCCACTATCATCGTGGATTATCCTGAATCCCAGTGTATTATCCAGGCCTCCTGGAACTGGCCTTTTAACCGGAAAGACATGGAGATTTACGGTACAACCGGTTCTATCAAAGCTGATAACAGCCATCAAATACGCACCCGTGGGAGAGGTATGAAAGAGGAGCGGCAACGAACGCTTTCAGCGGAAGATGTGGCTGTTTACGAAGATCCGTTTGCCTATTTTGCAGATGTCATTCAGGGAAAAATAACCGTGAAGCCTTATGGCCTCTACTCCCTTGAAAATAATGTTCGTGTGGTTGAAATTCTGGACGCTGCACGCCAGTCGGCCAAAACCGGGGAAACGGTATACCTAAATAAGAGGTAGTCGAAGCGCCGGGCTCTCCATGGTACCCCGCGGGTATCAGTTCCCCTTAAGGTGCCATAAAATTTTGTCTCTTCGATTCTTTATGA
>JAGYMR010000491.1 GCA_018400515.1 Tangfeifania sp. | reverse complement strand
GCAAATGCACCCCCCCAGTCGCGGTTTTCTTCTCCGTAAGCGATCAGTGTTGGATCTTTGTAGAACCGGTCGATGATGGCCTCAAAGATTCCGTCCCGCAGGGCGTATGTTTTTATTTTTGAAAAAGGTTTTCCGTTTTTATCAAACATGAACCGTTCTTTTTTTGCGATCTGCTTAACCCGCGGGTTCTCATTTATCGGATGGTTCACTTCTGGTTCACGGTCTTCCATTTTCTCTACTGACTCGTTACTGAACATCATTTCGCCAATCAGGTTCGGGTATTTTTTCATGTCCATGTGCGGCGAAACTTCATCGTCGATGGCCAATTTCATGGCATTCGTGATTTGTTCGGTGACCTCTGTTTTTATTTTTTCCAGTTCATCTTTTTTGACAATCCCGGCTTTTACCAGCTCGTTGCCATACCAAATAATTGAGTCTTGTTCTTCCCAGGCTTCTACCTCTTGTTTTGTCCGGTACGACGAAGCATCGGAAGGGGAGTGGCCGCTGTAGCGGTAAGTGAGGACATCGAGCAGTACCGGTCCGCGTTTATCCTCAATCACTTTCTTTTTACGGCGGTAGGCATCAATAACGGCCAGCGGGTTATAGCCATCTACCCGTTCGGCATGCATCTGGTCTGCGTTTAAGCCTGCTCCAATACGTGCGGCAATATCGTATCCCATGGTTTCGCCGCATGTTTGTCCGCCCATTCCGTATTGGTTATTTACAATGTTCACAATGAGTGGCAATCCGCCTTTCATCTCATCATTCCACAATGTTCTGAACTGATCCATGGTGGCAAAAGAGAGTCCTTCCCAAACAGGACCACACGACATAGACGCATCGCCGATGTTGGCAACAACAATGCCTTTTTTACGGTTCACCTTTTTGTACAGCGCTGCTCCTACTGAGATATCCCCTGAACCGCCTACAATGGCGTTGTTGGGATAAACGCCAAACGGGGTGAAAAAGGCGTGCATGGAACCACCCAATCCTTTGTTAAAACCGGTTTCGCGGGCAAAAATTTCGGACAGTGTTCCGTAAATAA
>JAGYMR010000490.1 GCA_018400515.1 Tangfeifania sp. | reverse complement strand
CGGATGCTTTGGGGATGGAAAAGAATGGTGCCTCCCAACCCTGCGCCGTATAAGCTTGATGAGGGACCTTTTATGATTTCAATGCGGCTGATGGCTGAATTTTCCAGATCCTCGAGGGTAGTTTCCCCATCGCCGCTGGAAAGGGGGATCTCCCCAAAATAGGCTTTGATCTTATTGGTGGAATAAGGGGTTCGCGAGCCAATGCCCCGGATGGTCAGCCGGTTGGTGTTGAGGGTTCCGTGGTGCATCAATATCCCCGGAACCTGATTGAGGGCTTCCACCGGAGTTAGCGCGTTGCCGGTCTCCAGCAGGGAAGCAGGGATCAGATTCACCGGGGCAGGGATGTTGAAAAGGTTGTAAGGGGTGCGGAATGCCGTTACAGTGATCGCTTCGATTTTTCCTTTAAGTGAAGTGGTATCTTGTTGTTGCACGGAAACAGAATCGTTCAAAGAGCGCTCCATGGCTGTCAATCCAGACGTAAAAAACAGACCCGTCAGCAGGAAGATTAATGTGTGAATTACTCGTTTCATGTAAATATAACATTAGTCAAACATTTAATAATTAACTATTTAACAATTATCTTTGATTTTAAAATGGGTTTCACCCCTTAAACCCCACGAACTTTTTTCTCCCGAAGGATCGGGACTGAAAAAAGTTAGCAAAAAAAGCCACCGCTGAAGAAAAAATTGCTAAAAATCACTTCATTCCGCTAAAATCAAATAACTCCTCCTTTTAGGCATTCGTTCCTCATGCCTAACGTTCGTCAAACAAATTTGATTTTTGATCGCTTTATTCCATGATTTTCTAAACGCATTTTTTCTTAGGCGGATCTAAAATCTGTTGCTTTTCCATTTTAATCCGGCTTTTGAAGCCTGTTACCAATCGCTTTTATATTCATTCCCTTTTGTGAGGGCTCCATAAAAATTTAACACCACTCCTCATGAAGGTTTCATCTGTTTAAAATTTTTTGCTTGCAGAAAAATCTGCAAAAAATTTAGATTACATTCAGGAACTCACCCCGACTTGTCGGGGCTCGTTTTATCTTTTTCT
>JAGYMR010000049.1 GCA_018400515.1 Tangfeifania sp. | reverse complement strand
CTGAATTCCGGGGGCAACAGCCACCTCGATTACCACAAAACTTTTGAAGCGTATATCAAAGCCAAGAAAAAATTTTTCGACGACCTGCCCGCTTCAGCATTTGCCCTTACCAACATCGATGATAAAAACGGCCGGGTAATGGTCCAGAACACAAAGGCGGGTGTAAGGACTTACTCCACCCGGGCCATGGCCGATTTCCGGTGCAAAGTGATGGAGAGCCATTTCAGCGGAATGATGCTCAGCCTGGCAGAACGGGAGGTATGGACCCGCTTCGTCGGCCGGTTCAATGCAGCCAACCTGGTGGCGGTCTTTGCCGTGGCCCGAATGCTGGAACAAAACGAAGAGGAGGTGCTCACCCACATCAGCGACCTCGAACCGGTGAAAGGACGCTTTGAAACCATCCGCAGCACGAATGGCCGGCTGGCCATTGTGGATTACGCCCATACTCCGGATGCACTAAAAAACGTGCTGGATGCCATCTCCGGGATCCGGAGCGGAAGCGAGCAGGTGATCACGGTGGTGGGCGCCGGCGGCGACCGCGATAAAACCAAACGGCCCGAAATGGCCCGGGAAGCCGTCCTTGCCAGCGATAAGGTGATCCTTACATCAGACAACCCCCGCAGCGAAGTACCGGCACAGATCATCCGCGATATGGAAACGGGAATTGATGCCTCCCTGAAGAAAAAAGTGATCTCCATCGAAAACCGGCGCGAAGCCATTAAAACAGCGGCACACCTGGCCCGGCCCGGAGATATCATTCTTATCGCAGGGAAAGGGCATGAAACTTACCAGGAGGTGAACGGCGTCCGGCATCACTTCGATGATGTGGAAGAAGTAAAAAAATGTTTCGAAATCAACGATTAAAGACCAAAAAACATGATTTACTATTTGTATGAACTACTGGCAGGATATGACATCCCGGGATGGGGGATGCTCCCCTACATCTCTTCCCGGTCCGGGGCAGCCATTATTTTGTCACTGATCATTACCACCGCCTTCGGGAAAAAAGTGATCCTTTTCCTGCGAAAAAAACAGATCGGGGAAGAGGTGCGTGACCTGGGACTGGAGGGTCAAATGCAAAAAAAGGGAACACCCACCATGGGCGGCCTCATCATCCTTTCCGCCATCATCATCCCGACCCTGCTTTTTGCCCGGCTCGACAATGTATATATCCTGCTGATGCTCACAACAACGGCTTTCCTCGGCCTCATCGGCTTCATCGATGATTATATCAAGGTATTTCTGAAAAATAAGAAGGGACTGGCAGGAAAATTCAAGATCCTGGGACAGATCAGCCTGGGCCTTTTTGTGGCCGCCACCCTCTTCCTGAGCGATGAGGTGAAGGTCCGGCAACACGTAAAAGACGCCGGCGGAGAGGAACTGCAGCACATCGAGATCGACCCGGAAACCGGGGAGCAAAACATTACCTACGTCACCAAAGATGTAAAATCGACCAAAACCACCATCCCCTTTTTCAAAAAAAATGAATTTGATTATAAATGGCTGGTCCCGGCCACAGGAGAGAAGTATGAATGGCTGAAATGGATTATCTATGCGCTGGTGATCATTCTGATCATCACCGCGGTTTCCAATGCCGCCAACCTGACCGACGGCCTCGACGGCCTTGCTGCAGGTACCTCGGCCATCAGCGGCGTAACACTGGGGGTGCTGGCCTACGTGAGCGGGAACATTATCTATGCCGACTACCTGAACATCATGTACATCCCCCGCATCGGGGAACTGACGGTCTTTGTCGCCGCTTTTGCCGGTGCCACCGTCGGCTTTTTATGGTATAACTCTTATCCGGCACAAGTTTTTATGGGAGATACGGGAAGCCTGGCACTCGGCGGCATCCTGGCCGTCTTCTCCGTAATTATCCGGAAAGAGATCCTGATCCCCCTCCTGTGCGGAATCTTTCTGGTGGAAAGCCTCTCGGTAATGCTCCAGGTCTCCTGGTTTAAATATACCAAAAAAAGGACCGGGGAAGGGAAAAGGTTGTTTCTGATGAGCCCGATACATCATCACTACCAGAAAAAGGGGATACCCGAACCCAAAATCACTACCCGTTTCTGGATCGTGGGAATTATACTGGCCGTAATCACCATTGCAACGTTAAAAATCAGGTAATTTGAGAAAGAGAACAATCATACTGGGAGCAGGCGAAAGCGGAGTAGGCTCCGCCATCCTTGCACAAAAGCAGGGACTGGAGGTCTTTGTCTCCGATGCCGGGAAAATCAAGGAAAAATACAGATCCATCCTCCTGGAAAGAGCGATCAGCTTCGAGGAGGGCAAACATTCGGCGGAGATCATCAGGACCGCCGGGACCGTGGTGAAAAGCCCCGGTATTCCGGACAATGCACCACTGATCCGGGAGTTAAAGCAAAAAGGAATCCCGGTGATTTCCGAAATTGAATTTGCCGGAATGTATACCCGGGCCAAAACGATCTGTATCACCGGAAGCAACGGCAAAACAACCACGACCCTGCTCACCCACAGCATTCTGAAAAATGCCGGGTTCGACGCCGGACTTGCCGGAAACATCGGGCACAGTTTTGCCTGGCAGGTGGCCGAAGATCCTCACGACATTTATGTCATTGAGGTCAGCAGCTTCCAGCTGGACGGAATGTACGATTTCAGGGCCGATGTGGCGGTGCTGCTTAACATCACCCCTGATCACCTCGACCGCTACAGCTGCAACATGCAAAACTACATCGATTCCAAATTCAGGATCATTCAGAACCAAACCAGCAAGGATTTCTTTATCTACTGTGCCGATGACACGATCATTCAAAAAGAACTGAAAAAAAGAACCATCGCTTCTGTTCCGGTCCCCTTCGGCTTTGGCCCCCCGCCAGTGCCTGGGGCAGGAGTTGTGAAAGAGCATATGGTTATAAATATAAAACAAAAACAATTCAATATGTCAATACTTGATTTATCATTACAGGGAAAACACAACACCTACAACTCCATGGCAGCAGGCATAGCCAGCATGGTTCTGGAAATCCGCAGCGAAAAACTCAGGGAGCAGCTCGCCGGTTTCCGGGGTGTGGAACACCGGCTGGAACATTTCCTGAAGGTCCATGGAATCGAATTTGTGAATGATTCGAAGGCGACCAATGTGAATTCCACCTGGTATGCCCTTGAAAGCATTCAAAAACCGATTGTCTGGATTGCCGGCGGAATCGACAAGGGAAACGATTACTCCATGCTTTACGCCCTGGTAAAAGAGAAAGTAAAAGCCATTGTCTGCCTGGGAAAGGATAACCGCAAGCTTCATGAAGCTTTCGACGGGAAAGCTAAAAATGTGGTGGATGCCTCCGGCATGGAGGAGGCCGTAAAAGCGGCTTATTACCTGGCCCGCAACGGGGATACGGTTTTGCTCTCCCCCGCCTGTGCCAGTTTTGACCTGTTTGAAAACTATGAAGACCGCGGCAACCAATTTAAAAAAGAGGTAAAAAACTTATAAAAACACCGCCATGTTTCCACCGTCCAACATATTCAGAGGCGACCGGGTCATATGGATTGTCCTGCTTTTGCTCTCCCTGCTGTCACTGCTGATCGTTTACAGCTCCACGGGAGCTCTTGCCTACCGCCAGGCGGAGGGAAACACCCTCTATTTTCTGGTCCGCCAGCTCTTTTTCCTGGGGGCCGGGATCGCCGTTATGCTGGTAATGGTCCATTTTGTTTCGGTCAGGATCTATGCCATCCTGGCCAACCTGCTGATCTATTTCAGCATCGGCCTCCTTTTTACGGCGGTGGTATTAAAATTTGCCGGGATATCCCAGGGAAGCGGACGAACCCTCGACCTGGGATTCATCTCTTTCCAGCCCGCCGAAGTAGCAAAGATCTCGCTGATCCTTTTTACAGCCAAAGTGCTGGGAAAAAATCAAAAGACAAAGGGAGACCTCAAAAAAGCCTTCTGGCGGATATTCATCCACGCCGCCATTGTTTGCGGACTCATTTTTATCGCTGACTTTTCATCCGCTGCACTGCTGTTCGCAACCATCCTGACTATGATGTTTGTGGGGCGCATTGCTTATAAATACCTCTTCTCCGTTATCGGAGCCGGTATTTTACTGGTGGCCCTTCTCTATTTCCTGGCCGGTCAGTTTCCCGGGGCCCCGGCACGCATCCATACGGTGAAAGGGCGGATCGACCGCTTCATCAATGGCGATCCCGATTCAGAGAAGGGGATCACCCAGGCCGATTATGCCAAACTGGCCATTTACGAAGGGGGATTCCTGGGCAAGGGACCCGGGCATTCCGATGTCAGCAATTACATGGCAGCGGCGTACAACGACTTTATCTATGCCATCATCGTTGAGGAGTATGGATTGCTCGGCGGAATCTTGGTGTTGTTTTTATACCTGATATTCTTCTTCAGGAGCATTGTGATCGTGCGGCGCTCCACCCGCACATTCCCGGCTTTCCTGGTTACCGGCCTCTCATTGGTGCTGGTATTCCAGGCCATGATCAATATTGGCGTTTCCGCGGGAATCCTGCCGGTCACCGGCCAGCCGCTGCCCTGGATGAGCCTGGGGGGAACTTCCCTTATCTTTACCTCGGCGGCCTTTGGATGCATCCTGAGTGTCAGCTACCAGAACCAGAATAACCGTGAAAACCAGATACCAGCCGTTCAGGTGAACATGCCTGACGAAGATTATGAAATTGAAAAATAAGATAAAACAAACATCCCGGCTCCGGAAAAACCTTCGGAAAACCGTGGAAACAGTATTTGAGATGTTGAACAGCGCAAAGCAGATTTAAAAATATCGAATGAGGATTGAACGCGTCATAATTAGTGGTGGTGGTACCGGCGGACATATCTTCCCGGCCCTGGCCATTGCAAACGAAATAAAAGCCCGGTCACAGGATGCGGAGATTTTGTTTGTGGGGGCCCTCGGACGGATGGAAATGGAAAAAGTCCCGGCCGCAGGCTATAAAATCACCGGACTGCCGGTAACCGGGCTCCCCCGGAAACCGGGACTGAAAATGATAACTTTCCTGACCGGGTTGTTAAAAAGCATCTCCCGGGCAAAAAAGATCATCCGGGATTTTCAACCCCAGGTGGTCATCGGGGTCGGGGGCTTTGCAAGCGGTCCCCTCCTGAGGGCAGCCAGTCGTAAAGGGATCCCCACACTCATTCAGGAGCAGAACTCCTATGCCGGAATAACCAATAAACTCCTGGGAAAAAAAGCCGGTGCCATTTGTGTGGCTTACGAAAAAATGAACCGCTGGTTCCCGGAGGAAAAAATCGTTCTGACCGGCAACCCGGTGCGCGAAGACCTGACCGCACAACCCGGAAGTCAAAAGAAGGCACGTGCCTTTTTCGGCCTGGACGAAAACAAAAAAGTTATACTCATCCTGGGCGGAAGCCTGGGAGCCCGCTCCATTAACAATGCGATGCTGAAAAACGCGGAAAAGGTCAGAACGGGCAGGGTCCAGGTGCTCTGGCAAACCGGTTCCCTTTACTACCAGGAGATGTGCGAAAAAATGAAAGATAAAACCCCCGTCGGTTTAAAGATCGTGGAATTTATTTCGCGGATGGACCTTGCCTATGCTGCGGCCGATGTCATTGTGACCAGGGCCGGTGCCGGCACCATCTCCGAACTGTGCATCATCGGCAAACCGTCCGTCTTCGTTCCGAGCCCCAATGTGGCAGAGGATCACCAGACAAAAAACGCTGCGGCCCTGGTTGAAAAAGATGCCGCAAGGATGGTTCCCGACCATGAGGCCGACGAACGGCTGCTGGACGAAGCGATCCGCCTGATCCAAAACCCCGGGGAATGCACCCGGCTTTCGGAAAACATAAAAAAACTGGCCAAACCCGGCGCGACCAGGCATATTGTTGATGAAGCTGAAAAACTTTTAAAAAAATGAACAACCTTCAAAACATAAAAAATGTCTACTTCCTCGGGATCGGAGGAATCGGCATGAGTGCGCTCGCCCGCTATTTCAAATACACCGGCCGGAACGTGGCGGGCTATGACAGCACCCCCACGGCCCTGACCGAAGCCTTACAGGCACAGGGGATCGATGTCCATTACGATGATGACATCCGGAACATCCCCTCCCGGTGGAATCCCCGGGAGACACTGGCCATTTTTACCCCGGCCATTCCCGATACCCACAGGGAGTTGTCCTGGTTCAGGGAGAAACCGATCGGATTGCTGAAGCGGGCCAAAGTGCTCGGGCTGATCTGTAACGAAAAAATGGGGATTGCCGTTGCCGGAACTCACGGAAAAACCACGGTCAGCACCATGGTGGCTACCATCCTCAATGAAACCAAAGCGGGATGCGGGGCCTTTCTGGGAGGCATTTCCAAAAATTTCGAAAGCAACCTCCTCCTGCCCCCGGAAGCATCCCCCTGGATTGTGGCAGAGGCCGATGAATTTGACCGCTCCTTTTTGCACCTGTTTCCCCAAATGGCCCTGATCACCTCCATCGATGCCGATCACCTGGATATTTACGGTGAAAAAGAAAAAATTACCGGCTCCTTCGAAAAATTTATCGGACAAATAAAACCGGACGGGAAGCTGGTCGTGAAAAAAGGGGTGGCGCTGGATACCCGGAAGACTCCGGCACAACTGTTTTCGTATGCCCTGGAAGGAACGGCCGATTTCAGGGCGGAAAGCATCCGTTTAACCGGGGAAGGAGGGTATTACCGGTTCGATATTATTACCCCCGGAGATCCCATTACCGGTTGCAGCCTGACAGTTCCGGGACTCATCAATGTTGAAAATGCCGTGGCGGCAGCCGCCCTGGCCTGGCTGACCGGTGCCACGGCCACGGAAATAAGAAACGGCCTGGGGAATTTCAGAGGCGTGGTGCGCCGGTTCGATGTTCAGTATAAAAGCAGCCGCCAGGTATACATCGACGATTATGCCCACCACCCGGCGGAACTCGAGGCAATGATCTCCTCGGTAAAAGCATTGTATCCCGGACGGAAGATCACCGGCATTTTTCAGCCACACCTCTATTCGCGGACCCGCGATTTTGCAGCCGGATTTGCTGCCAGCCTCGGGTTGCTCGACGAAGTGATTCTGACACCTATATACCCTGCCCGGGAAGAACCGATTCCGGGCGTCTCCTCAGAAATAATTTTTGAAAGGATCAAAAATGAAAAAAAATGGATGCTGGAAAAAGCCGAAGTCTCTGCTTTCCTGAGAGAGCAGCCGACCGAAGTTGTACTCACCCTCGGGGCAGGAGATATTTATGCTATCGGGGAACAAATTGTTGATGTACTGAAAACGAAAAACAATGGGGCGTAAATTGCTGAAATTAACGGGTTATCTTCTGCTGGCCGCCTTCCTGGTGGTTACACTCTCCTTTTCTGCCAGCGAAACAAAAGGGGTGGCCTGTCGCACCATTGAAATCGAACGCAGGGAGAAAGACCCCATTAAGATCAGCAAAGACGAAATACAGGGATTGGTCCTGGCGGCAGATGCCAAACTCATCGGAAAGAACCTGCGAAAAATAAATGCCGACCTCATCGAAAAAGAGGTGGAGAAACACCAGGCTATTGAAAAAGCGGAAATCTTCAAGGTAATCGCAAAAGACAGCCTCTCATACAGCGGGGTGCTGGGGGTCCGGATAAAACACCGGGAACCGGTCGTACGGATCATGTCATCCACCGGAAGGTATTACCTCGACTCCACCGGGGAAAAGATACCCGTTTCAACCAGCTATACAGCCAATGTGCTGGTGGTCACCGGTTATTTCTCCGAAATGTTTGCCCGGGAAGCGTTGCTTCCATTTCTCCTCTACATCAATGAAGACCCTTTCTGGAAAGCCCAGATCGAGCAGGTTCATGTGAAGAAAGACGGGGATATTATCCTGACCCCTCTCGTTGGCGACCACCTGATCGAACTGGGGCCGCCGGAAAATTATCCCGGAAAACTGAGAAACATGAAAGCTTTTTACCAACAGGTGATGACAAATAATAACTGGAGCAAGTATAAATGGGTAAGTTTAAAATACAAAAACCAGGTCATTGGAAAAAAAAGATAATTATGGCTTCAAAAACAAACCTTTCAGTGGTAATTGATATCGGAACCTCGAAAATGGCAGCCCTGGCCGGCCAGAAAAACAGTGAAGGCCGCTTGGAGATCCTGGGGGCCTCCATAGTCCCCTCCCGGGGCATAAAAAGGGGGGCGGTACTTAACATTGAGGAAGCCGCTGCTTCAATAAAAAATGTGCTGCGCGAACTGGAAGAGCAGATCGGGGAAAAAATCGGCAGTGTCAACATTGCCTATGCCGGACAGCCCATGAAAATATACGAGCACCGGGGATCACGGCTCACTTCGGGGGACGGAGTTGTGATGCAAAGCGATGTGGATGAACTCTACAGCGAAGTGCAAAACCTGAAAGCAGAGCAAAATTATACCATCCTGGAGATCATCCCCCAGGCTTATCTGGTCGATAATGAAACCACCGACCTGAATCCGGTGGGCATCACCGGGCAAAAAATTGAAGCCGTTTATCAACTGATTGCCGTTCCGGAAAATCACCTTTCCAATCTCGGCCGGGTGCTTTCAAAAGCCGGGGTTAAAACCGGCCGGATAACCCTTTCGCCCCTGGCGACAGGTGAGGCGGTACTGACTGAAGAGGAGAAGGAGCTGGGAGCTGTGTTGCTCGACATCGGCGCCGGAACAACAAAACTGGCCGTTTACCACGAAGGGATCCTGATACAAACAGCGGTCATTCCATTTGGAGGCGAGGTGGTTACCAAAGACATAAAAGAAGGGTGTTCCATTCTCCCGAAATGGGCCGAACAGTTAAAAACCCAATACGGCCAGGCACTCGGTGATTTCGCCGACGACCAGAAAGTGGTCACCATCCCGGGCCACAGCGGCTGGGAACCCAAAGAGATCTCCTTCAGGAACCTGGCATTTATCATTCAGGCCCGCATGGAAGAGATCATTGACAGCGCTTTTTACCAGATCGAAAAATCGGGCATTGCCGGGGAACTGGGCGCGGGGATCGTGCTTACGGGGGGGAGCGCCAATTTATACAACCTGGTTTCCCTTGTCCGGTTCCGCACAGGCATGGATGCGCGAAACGCTTTTTGCGTGCTGCGCCCGGAATCCCCAATAAAAAATTTGTGCCAGCCCGGTTATTTCACTGCCCTGGGGCTGATGAAAGGGATTCTGGAGAAAGAGGATCCACAGTCAAAAGGAAAAACACGAAAAAAGAAGAAAAAGAAAAAAGAGGGCGGTTTTTCCCCCTGGTTGAAAGGGGTCGTGCAGGGGGTACTCGATTATGTTGATGACGATGAAGATGTTGCACTGAATTAAAAATAGAATGATATGACCGAATTAGTAAATTTTCAGTTTCCACGAACGTCATCCTCCATCATTAAAGTGATTGGTGTCGGTGGAGGTGGCTGCAACGCGGTCAATCATATGTTCGAAGAAGGCATTGCCGGGGTGGATTTTATCATCTGCAATACCGACGGCCAGGCCATGGAGAACAGTCCGGTCCCGGTAAAGATCCAGCTCGGCGTGACCCTGACCGAAGGCCGGGGGGCCGGCAATCAGCCACAGATGGGCGAAGAGGCGGCCCGAGAAAATTATGAAGACCTGAAAAAAGTGCTGGGGAAAAATACCAAAATGGTGTTCATCACCGCCGGCCTAGGCGGAGGCACAGGAACAGGCGCGGCTCCGGTGATTGCCAGCCTTGCCCGTGAACTGGACATCCTTACCATTGCCGTGGTAACGGTCCCCTCCCCTGCCGAAGGGAAAAAGCGTTTCGGACAAGCCATGGAGGGCATCGAAAAACTGGGAAAATATGTCGACAGCATGCTAGTGGTCCGTAACCAGCGGCTGCACAACATTTATGGCGACCTGCCGGCACGGGAGGCCTTTAAAATGGCCGATAATATCGTGGCCACCGCCGTGAAGGGAGTGGCGGAGATCATTACCCTCCACGGAAATGTGAACATCGACTATACCGATGTGTACACCGTCATGCACAACAGCAGGGTCTTTATCATGGGAACAGGCGTGGCTTCAGGAGAGGACCGCGCCATGAAAGCCATGAACCAGGCACTGGAATCGCCGCTGCTCGACAGTAACGACATCTACGGAACCAAAAACATTTTGCTCAATATCATTAGCGGTAAAAAAGAAATAACCATCGGAGAGATCGGTGAGATCATCGAAGAACTCCAGGAAAAAGCAGGCCAGGAGGCGGATATCATCTGGGGAAACGGCTACGACGAAGCGTTGGGCGAGGACGTAAGTATTACCATTCTGGCCACGGATTTTGTCACCAATCCCAACAAACTGCTGCAACCGAAAAAAGAACCCGAAAAATATGCGCTGAACGCAGAACAGGAAGCAGAAACCGAAGCTAAAACTGCGGCAGGAACAGAAGCAGAAACAGCGGATACAGCAAATGCGGAACCGGCACCTTTTGTCCGGAAACCGTCAAAAAAAGAGGTCAAAAAGGAAGCCGGTCCAACAACCAAAAGAACCAGGGCCTCCGGATCCAAAAAGGAGAAACACCTTTTCCCGGGAAAAAATAAAGGGAAACAAAAAAATAATAAAGAGGCGGATGAACCAGTTCCCCAAAGCAGCATTGATAACTGGTTTTACAAAAATTTCGGACTGGGCAGGTTATTCGAAGACGATGACCAGTCGATGGAAGAGTAACACCGGAAAAAATTGCAAAAAGAAAGAAAAATGACAGAAAACATAGCAAACTTTTCGTTCCCGAAAAATCCCGGCGCCGAGATCAAAGTGGTAGGCATCGGGGGCGGCGGAGGCAATGCATTAAACCACATGTTCAAGCAGGGGATCCGGGATGTGGATTTCATCATCTGCAATACCGATGCCCAGGCCTTGGACGCCAGCCCCGTCCCGGCCAAAGTACAGCTGGGAGCTTCGCTCACCCAGGGACGCGGCGCGGGCAACAAACCGGAAATCGGCCGGCAGGCGGCCATTGAGAACATTGAGGATGTAAAAACCGCCCTCTCGGAGAACACGAAAATGGTCTTTGTTACCGCCGGAATGGGCGGCGGAACCGGTACCGGCGGTGCACCGGTCATCGCCGAGGCCTGCAGTGCTGAAGGGTACCTCACCGTGGGCATTGTCACCATCCCGTTCAAAAACGAAGGGAAACGGCGAATAAAACAGGCGATCGAAGGGATCTCCGAACTCGAGGGCCACGTGGATGCCCTGCTAGTGATCAACAACGAACGCATCCGGGAGATGTTCGGCGATTTCGGAATCTCTGAAGCCTTTGCCAAGGCGGACAATGTGCTGGCCAGAGCTGCCAAGGGCATTGCTGAAATCATCACCGTGCCGGGATACATCAACGTTGATTTTTCCGATGTGGAAACCGTCATGCGCAAAAGCGGACTGGCCATTATGGGAACCGGTGTTTCCGGTGGCCCCCAGCGGGCAGAGGATGCCGTGGAAAAAGCCCTGAACTCTCCTCTGCTGAACAATAACGACATCCGCGGAGCCAAAAACATCCTGCTGAACATCACTTCAGGAACCCAGGAGGTGACCATGGACGAAGTGGGAAAGATCACCGATTACCTGCAAAACCTGGCCGGATTTGAAGCCGACCTCATCTGGGGAAACGGCAAGGATGAATCCCTGGGCGATAACATTTCGGTGACCCTCATTGCCACCGGCTTTGGAAACAGCTCCATCCCGGAAATTACCAGCGAAAGGAAACCCGATAAAGAGACGCATCACCTGAAAGATGCAACGGCAGAAGATGATCCACCGGTAGAAAAAACAGGGCCGGGAGACAAATCCGCCGAAAATTCACCGGCCGCCCGGAAACAGAAAACCATCCCCTTCAGTGAGTCCGGAAGTCCTGCCGAAGATGATCTCGACTTTGAAGTATTGTACCCGAAAACAAGCAGGGAACGGAAAAAATCAACTGACTATGCAAAAATGGATTACTCCTCGGCCACGGAAGAGGACCTCGATGAGCTGGAAAGCATTCCGGCTTACAAACGAAAGAAGTACCGCATGAACGACCCGGATAAAAAAAAGCCAAAATCCAGCTATTCGGTCAACAACGAAAACAAATTAAGCGATAAAAATTCTTACCTTCACGATCAGGTGGATTAAAAATTGATTGTATGGCACTATTTGAACAAATAAACAACGATCTGAAAGCGGCGATGAAAGCCCGCGAAAAAGTGAAACTGGAGGCCCTCCGGAATTTAAAGAAAGGCCTCATCGAAGCCAGAGCGGCGAAGGGAGCCAACGCAGAGCTTACCGACGAAGAAGCCCTGAAAGTCATTTCCAAACTGGAAAAACAGGGAACCGATTCAGCAGATATTTATAAGAAACAGGGGCGGGAGGACCTGGCAGAGGCCGAAATGGCCCAGGTGGAAATTTTTCAGAGCTATCTGCCCGAAAGATTAAGTGATGAGGCATTGACTGAAGCAGTGAGGGAAATCATTGAAAGAACCGGCGCTTCATCGATGAAAGCGATGGGAAAAGTGATGGGGATCGCCACAAAAGAGCTGGCGGGAAAAGCCGGAGGTAAAGAGATTGCTGACAAGGTGAAAGCACTGTTGCAGGGCTAATCATCCATGTCATCGTCCGGGATCTGGTCGGCCACGTGATCCAGGTCGGCATACTTGTCTTCATAATCCTGCTTAACGTTGTCTTTCAGAAAGCCGTCGACGTCGTAATCATCATCATCATCCACAAGCCGGATGGCCTCATTTTCCGTCATCCGGATCATGTAATACTTGTCTTCGGTTTCAAAAGGCAGGGCCGTTACCTTCACCCCCTTCTGATCGAAAAAATGGATCAGGTTGTCGGCAAAACCTTCGGAATAAACAAATTTTATCTGCTCCTGGATTTTTTTGTCGAGTTTGTTGTAATCTTTAATAACTCTTGGTTTGTCAGGCTTCATGGTTTTAAAAGTTAAAATACTTAAAATAAACCAATTAAAAATTATCAATCATCACATCATTCGTTCCGCAGCGGGCTGTTTCATGCCGCCCGGAAAAGCGAAACAACAGCAACAAATAAATACCTTAGATTTGATATTTGCAATAGTTCAGTGATTTTTTTTTGCCATTTTTCGCCGCCTGATCTTTCCGTATATACACTCCGTGTCGTTGCACCACTTGCACTGATATCCCCTGCGTTCACAGTCCGGACCGATCCCGGTGATACCGCTTACCGACTTAATGGGATGCATCAGGGAAGAACCGGAAAGTTTTATTCCGCAAAAACCGGCAGGCAGCAGGCGGAAAAGTTCCTGCTGGTCGGCCACACTCCATTTGCAGTATCCGGGAGAAAAGGGATCGGTTGTGCCCCATTCCGAAGCAGCAGCATAAGCCCCGATCGCTTCCTGAATTTTTCCGGCTGCCTTGTCAACGGTTACAGAGCCAATGACATCCATGATGTAGCTTAGAAACGGATCGCCCTCCCCTGCAATTTCTTGTGCATAATCCGTAATACCTGTCCCGGCGGTACAGACAAAAAGAGCGGCCGAGTGGGATTCTTTTAACTGCGTTACAACCACTTTGCCCGGGGAGAAGGTGGCATCTTCCACCCGGATGGTCTCATTCACGGTGTCCACAGCAATTCCATCCAACACTTTAAACCCTCCTTCAATGCGGCAAAGTGAACCGGCTTCTTTCAGCCCTTTTTCGATCAGCTCCGGAAAGGGCTCGGGAGACTGGCCGGGATCAAACCCCATCAGCTCCTCAATATCCGGTGGCGAGACATTCAGCTCCTGGAATGAAAAATCAAATTTTTGTACCATGGATCACGTTTTTTTCCATTATGTTCGTTTCATTCAAATACTTCGATCTTCTCAATGGTATCCCCTTCGCGAATGCGGTCAATCACTTCGAGTCCCTCGGTAACTTTCCCAAAACAGGTATGGTGCCCGTCCAGGTGTTGGGTATTTTCGCGGTTAAGGCAGATAAAAAA
>JAGYMR010000489.1 GCA_018400515.1 Tangfeifania sp. | reverse complement strand
AGATAATTTTCCTGCCCTCCCGGATAAACAAAAATTCAACTACTTAAAACCCCTGCAAAGCATTTTGCCTGATTTTTCTTTTTCTCAGGTCCCCGGAGACTATGCCAGGGCCGGAGATCTTTTTGCCCTGGATTACCGCTTCCCTTCCACCAAAAATCAAATGAACCGGGAGCCCGGAAGTTCGGTTGCACTGCAGTGTCCGGAGGATATCTCCACCTATACCGATATCAATACCTGCGAAAGCTACATCACCAATAACCTGAATGCCTCCTTCCCCAGGAACAGTGCTGTCCGCCTTACCTGGCAGATGACCGGGGCAACAACCGATGCCTCTCCTTCCACCGGCATCAACCAGATCAACGATCACCGGTTCAATGAAGGAACCACCGAAGTGACGTATACCCTCGAAGACAAGGAGGGGGTTGTCACCTCCTGTTCTTTTACCGTCATTATTTCCGACAATCAGGTTCCCAAAATCAGCAACCTGCCGGAAAACATCATCGCCTATACCGGTGCAGATACCTGCGGGGCCCGGGTCTTGTGGAAAGAACCAACGGCCTCCGACAACTGCACTCCTGCCGCTGAACTTATCTGGTCATCAACGCATGATCCCGGCAGCGTTTTTCCCCGGGGGGTCACCAAAGTAACCTACACCGTTACCGATGCCATCGGGAACACCACCGAAGACCACTCCTTTTTTATCACCATTATGGACGATGAATCGCCCCGGCTCACCGAGTGCCCTCCCGACATTTTTACTCTTGCCGGTCCGGGTGCCTGCAGTGCCCCGGTTTCATGGCCGGAACCGGCAGCAACCGACAACTGCATTCCCGCTGAAAACCTGACATGGGAAAAATCCCACCTGCCCGGAACACATTTCCCGGTTGGAACAACCCCGGTTGTTTATACCGTAGCCGACCAGGAGGGGAACATTTCCGAATGCCGGTTCAACGTGACGGTGGCCGACTCCGAAGCTCCCTTTTTGATGGCGCCGCCGGATGAACACCTCTATTGCGGGGAAATCACCACGTCCCAGGTGCCATCGGGGCGCGGGTTGGTTTCCA
>JAGYMR010000488.1 GCA_018400515.1 Tangfeifania sp. | reverse complement strand
AAAAATGGAAATTACTACTTATCGTTCGTTGTTTAGTCCTCCAGATTAACTTCGGTTATGGTTCCTGCCTCGATGGTTGCATCGTGTTTGCTTCCGGGATAGTTGATTTCGACAACCGATGATTCGCCGGTGCTGTTCAGGAAAAGCCATTCTTTTTGTCCGGTCTGGGTGGCAAAAATGCTGTCCTGCTTCAGGTCACACACCGGAATGCTGAGTTTTTGCATTTTTGTACGGAGAGCCCGTGTAAGTCCGTCCCATCCGTTGACCCGCGTGATCTCACCCTGGCCAAGGCTCCGTTGGGTTGCCCCCTTTTCGCCAAAAAGGGTATGTTCCGGTTCCGGCGTTGCCTCCACGCTTTCGAACCCGGGAACGTCCATAACGATGACCTGTCCCCCGTTCCGGATCCAATCAGCAATAATTGCGGCATCCGAAGGTTCCATGATTTTGCCATGTACGATTACAAGAATCTTGTTCCGGGATAATGCCCCTCTGCGAAGCATGGTCTCATCGATGTAGTCAAAGTCAGCATAGTCCCTGAACTTAATTGCCTTTTGGAAATATTCTCCCAGCTCTACAACGTAATTCAAATCGGCATAGATTTTGGATTGACGATCCTGTGGGTCTTCCCACCCGATGGTCAGGGTTACATCGGGGTACCACAATGCAACAGGAACTATCGGTTCATCGACATGATACAGGTATTTGATATGTTCCTGCTGGGCATTTGTCCGCGATTGTGATCGCGTGACATTGCTTGCATAGTCGTGAAGTTGGTTTGCTCCCGATGCAGTAGCATTGTAGATACGTGCAACAATTCCCTTTTCATTTTCCGGACCGGCCGGCTCGAATCCGTAGTAGGTATTGTACTGTTTTCCTGCAGAGGCAACCCACCGTGTAATGGAAAAATTTTCGGCATAGTCGGACGCTTCGTTGGTAATCCGGATGCCCGCATCATGTTTGGCTGCAACCCGGGTTTGTTCTGCAAAGTTTGAACCGTGCGGAGGGATTGCATTGCCTCCGGTACAAAGATAGATAGGTGCATTTGGGAAATAGTTCCGGGTGGTT
>JAGYMR010000487.1 GCA_018400515.1 Tangfeifania sp. | reverse complement strand
TAAGCCGCAAAGCCGAGACAATCCGCTGTTGACTCTCTTTTACGGAGCTGTCGGGCAGCCCAACCAATAAAAATTTGATTCCCTGGGTAACATCTACCTCGATGGTGATGGTCGTGGCTTCTATTCCAAAAACTGCACTGCCAAAAACTTTTACCAACATGTGAAGGGGTTTTGGGGTGTTAAATCATCCATTTTGCATTTAAATGTAAGAATTTTACATTAAAGCAAAAAACATCCCCGGGAAAATTCTAGAATAGCCTTTTCCGCTTCAGCAGGTAGGCCAGCAATACCTCCTGAAAGTCTTTTTGAATATCCGCCTCCGCGAGGTCAATTTGGTACTGACCGCATTTTACTTTCAACGCCTCAAAATAGGAGCTGACGGTGGAGACATAATGATTCTTCACCTCCCACGGATTGAATTTTACGGTCTGCCCGGTTTCGAGGTCCACAAATTTATGCGGCCGGTTGCTGTAGTTAAAAGCCCTTTCCTGCTGGTGATCGGTTACATGAAAAAGGATCACCTCATGTTTGTTGTAGCGGAGGTGCTGCAGTGCGGAGAACAGTTCTTCTGTTTTGCGGCTGTCGATCATGTCACTGAAAAGGATGATCAGCGAACGTTTATGGATGTTCTCCGCTATTTGATGCAATACATCCGTTGTGTTGGTGTTTTTCCGGAGGTGGGCATTTTCGGGCTGAATCAGCGCCGACAATTTTCCATACATCATTTCGGCATTCACCGGCGAAAGCCGGGGGGTGACATGAAATTCAATCTCGTCGGAGAAAAGGGTGAGCCCCACCGCATCACGCTGCTTCCGGAGGAGGTATATCAGTGCAGCAGCTGAATAAACAGAAAAGGCCAGCTTGTTGTGCAGATGCTTTTTCCCTTTGAAGTATGGAAATAACATGGACGATGAGGTGTCAATAACCAACTGGCAGCGCAGATTGGTCTCCTCTTCGTATTGTTTCACAAAAAGCTTGTCCGTCCGGCCATAAAGTTTCCAGTCGATGTGTTTGGTCGATTCGCCCTGGTTATAAAGCCGGTGTTCGGCAAATTCCACTGAAAAC
>JAGYMR010000486.1 GCA_018400515.1 Tangfeifania sp. | reverse complement strand
AGGATTCTTACCCAGACGGGTCTGGAGGTAGCATCCCTTGAAGAGGTTGAAACTGTAAAAGGAGGTATGAAAGGGTTGGTGGTAGGTCAGGTGCTCACCTGCGAAAAACATCCCAATTCAGACCATCTCAGCAAGACCACGGTGGACATCGGCACTGGCGAAGAACTGCCGGTGGTTTGCGGCGCTCCCAATGTGGCTGCCGGACAGAAGGTGGTGGTGGCGCCGGTCGGGACGACCCTCTACATGGAGGACCAGGAATTTAAACTTAAGAAGGTAAAAATCCGGGGAGAGGTATCACAAGGGATGATCTGCGCAGAGGATGAGGTTGGCCTTGGAAAGGATCATGAAGGAATCATTGTCCTGAACGATGCCGCAGAGGTGGGAACCCCGGCAAAAGACTACTTCAATGTTACCTCCGACCGGGTCATTGAGATCGATCTCACCCCCAACCGGATCGACGGGGCCTCGCATATCGGTGTTGCAAGAGACCTGGCCGCTTTTCTGAACCTCCAAAAACCAACACCGTATAAACGCCCCCCGGTGGATCACTTCCGGGTAGATAACCATGACCTGGAGATCCCCGTCGAGATCAGAACTCCGGAGGCGTGTCACCGCTATGCCGGCATTACCCTCACAGGAATTGAAGTTAAGGAGTCGCCCCGGTGGCTTCAGAACCGGCTGAAGGCGATTGGATTAACCCCTATCAATAATGTCGTTGACATAACCAACTATGTGCTGTTCGAAACAGGGCAGCCCCTCCATGCCTTCGACGCGGATGAAATAACCGGGGGAAAAGTGGTGGTAACTACTCTCGAGGAAGGAACAAAATTTACCACCCTTGATGAGGAGGAACGGGAACTGTACGCCGACGACCTGATGATCTGCAATGTCCGGGACCCCATGTGCATCGCAGGTGTCTTTGGCGGGATCCGGTCCGGGGTGAAGGAAAAGACCCGAAACCTTTTTCTGGAGAGTGCATGGTTCGACCCGGTTTATATCCGTAAAACGGCACGCCGGCACGGATTAAATACCGATGCCTCCTTTCGTTTCGAGCGGGGAACCGACCCG
>JAGYMR010000485.1 GCA_018400515.1 Tangfeifania sp. | reverse complement strand
GGCTTTTTGCTTGTCAATTTTTTTAAGTTGTTCTTTTAGCCTGGATATTTTGTCGAGAATGATCCGGCGGTCGGTTTCAATCTGTGTCTCACCGGGACCGCGCATTCCGATACCCCCGCGCTGACGTTCGAGGTGGGTCCACATGCGCGTAAGGCGGGGAAGAAGGTATTGATATTGTGCCAGTTCTACCTGTGTCTTTGCGTGAGCTGTTTTTGCCCGCCGGGCAAAGATGTCGAGAATCAGGTTGGTACGGTCGAGTATTTTACAGTCTAAGCGGCGCTCTATATTCCGGAGTTGGGTTGGGGTCAGTTCGTCATCGAAAATAACTGTATCGGCTTCCACCACTTTTATGTATGTGCCAATCTCTTCGAGTTTACCGGGCCCGACAAATGTTGAAACATTGGGCACCTCCAGTTTTTGAGTGAATCGCTTTAAGACCTCCGCCCCGGCAGTGTTGGCAAGGAACTCCAGTTCATCCAGGTATTCCATGGCCTGTTTTTCACCCTGGCTTTTGTAGATGAGCCCAACAATCACCGCTTTTTCTGTTTCCGGAGTGGTTTCAATCATGCATTCAATTTTTTAAGTTTTTAGGGTGAAAGCCATAAAAAACTCCTGACCCCACGGGGACCAGGAGTGCAAAAATATGTTTTTCTTTTTTACTGCAATACAAAGTTAATCGGAACGGTATAGGATACACGAACCGGTTCTCCGCGTTGTTTCCCGGGTTTCCATTTTGGAAGGGTGTTCACAACACGCAACGCTTCTTTGTTAAGTGACGGGTCAACGCCCCTGGCAACGCGGGCATTGGAAACACTTCCGTCTTTATCAACCACAAAAGTTACATACACTTTCCCCTGAATTCCATTTTCCTGTGCAATAGTCGGGTATTCAATCGCATTGGCAATGTATTGCCGGAGGGCCATTTCCCCGCCGGGAAATTCAGGCATGTCTTCTACAATGAAAAATACCTTGGATTCTTCCTCTTCTTCTTCTTCTTCGGATTCAATTACAGGTTCCACATCAATGATGGTTTCGTCGTCTGCTTCTGTGTCTTCAAGTTCCAGTTCGTCTTCAATTTCCACAT
>JAGYMR010000484.1 GCA_018400515.1 Tangfeifania sp. | reverse complement strand
TATAATAGAAAATGTTTTCATATTCCTCGCGTGGTGCATCTTCGGGGATCGCCATTGCTTCGGGAATGTTAACCCCCACTTTGTAGGGCCTGAAATCAATGACGGGAAGGTGGTTATAGGAATAAACAACAAATGCAAAGTAGACGACCACCGACAAACCACTGAACAGGAGGGATGTTTTTTTGTTTTTTTCCCCGCTCATATCCTTCCGGAACCAAAAAACAATGAGGGTCAGCACCATCAATCCGATGTTTTTATAAAACGTTTCCCAGTTGGTAAGAACGAGGGCATCGCCGAAACAGCCGCAGTCGGTCACAGGGTTTTTCAGGGCAATCCAGAGGGTGAGGGGTAAAAAGAAGGCCATGAACAGGAGGGCAAGCCAGGAAAAAAAGCGGAGAAATGCATTGAAAAGCAGTCCAACCCCGATGGCAAATTCTGCAAATGCCAGGATGACTCCCAGCGGAAATGCTGCCCAGACCAGCCATTCCAGTCCCATGGCATTGAAATAGTCGGTGAATTTATAGGCCGATCCCCATGGATCGATCCCTTTAACAAAACCTGAAAAAATAAATGTGATTCCTAACAGTATGCGGGATATATGCTTAATGAAGTTCATTTTAGTATTAAAATATTTAAATGTTAATGTTATAATCGGTTGTTTTATTCGTTTTATTTTCTTCAGGCTTCTGGTGGCTGGTTTTGATCCCCTGTGTCCATTTTGATGAGGGCAAATGCAGCGTAATTAATGATATCGAGGAAATTGGCATCAATTCCTTCGGATGCAATTGTTTTTCCCTGGTTATCTTCAATTTGCCGGATTCTTTTCAGTTTCATCAGGATCAGGTCGGTATAGGAACTCACGCGCATTTTACGCCATGCTTCACCGTAATCATGATTTTTATTCTGCATCAGCATTTTGGCTTCCCGGAAATAGCGATCGTATAATTCCAGGGTTTTTTCCTGGCTGAATTCGGTTTCTGAGGGACCGTATTTCAACTGAATAAGTGCTATGATGGCATAGTTGATGATGCCAATGAATTCCGGCCGGATCCCCTCCTTCACTTTGGTTTGTCCCTTTTCCTCAATGCTTCTGATCCGGCTTGCCTTGA
>JAGYMR010000483.1 GCA_018400515.1 Tangfeifania sp. | reverse complement strand
GATCTTCCGGTTTTTTTCCGTTCGCCAGTTCCAGAAATGTCGGATAGAAATCTACACAGGACAATATTGCTTCCGACTTTGTTCCCGGGTTTATTTTTCCCGGCCAGCGGACAATCAGGGGAACGCGGATCCCTCCCTCGTACAGTGTGCCTTTTCCGGCGCGGAGCGGGGCATTGGTAGTGGCGATATAACGCAGGGGATGGCCTTCGGGATACGCATCCACGCTCTCTCCACCCAATAATGGAATGTTATCAAACCGGTCATCAACCCCTCCATTGTCGGAATAGAAGATAAACACGGTATTATTATTTAATCCCATTTCATTCACTGCGTCCATGAGGGCTCCGACACTGTTGTCAACATGTTCGATCATTGCAGCATAAACAGCATTGCATGCATAGTCGGGATCTTTTTCTTTTTGTTTATATTTATTGATCAGGTCCCTGTCGGCATCCAGTTGCACATGGACATCATAGTGAGAAACGAAGAGAAAGAAGGGCTGATCTTTATTATTTTTCATAAAATCGATCCCCATGCCGGTAAGAATCTCACTCAACCGTTCGTTTTCCGGGTACTTGTATTCCGGAACAAAAATTGGGTTATAAAAACCACCTCCGGCATACATATGCGCTTTGTCATACCCACGTGCATTGGGAAGATGTTCCGGTTGACTCCCCAGGTGCCATTTTCCAAAGTAACCCGTCTTATATCCTGCTGCCTGCATTGCCTCACCAATGGAAAAAATATCATCCGGCAGATGCTGGACGTCATTTTGTGGCACGATCACTTTTTCATAGGGGCGCCAGTGTCCGGGAATAAAATCGAAAACGCCCACTCTGGCGGGGTACTGGCCTGACTGGATGCTGGCCCTTGTGGGGGAACAGACAGGAGCGGCATATGCATTGTCAAACACGACGCCCTGGGTGGCCAGTTTGTCGATGTTGGGTGCTTCATTGAACTTGTTTCCATAAACCGGCAGATCCCTTCCCCCCAGGTCATCTGCCATGACCATAACGATGTTCGGACGGGTTTGGGCAAACAGGGATAAGGAGAACCCTGCACTTACCATCAGTGTTGTTAATGTTAATTTTTTCATTCGTTTATACTTAT
>JAGYMR010000482.1 GCA_018400515.1 Tangfeifania sp. | reverse complement strand
GACACAGACGCCGCAGAAAATATAATCCAAAAATTAAAGGATGATAACTTCATTAATGATGAAAGGTATGTCAATTCTTATATTGCCGAAAAATTCCGGATTAATAAATGGGGAAAGGTAAAAATGAGATATTATTTAAGAATGAAAGGATTGGACGATAGCTTAATACAAAGCGGATTGGATAAAATGGATGATGAAAAATACTGCGATGTACTTGTAAAAACACTCAAAGAAAAAGCCCGTCAGGTGAAAAAGAAAAACAAATTTGAAAAAATGGGACAGGTTATACGTTTTGCTCAAAACCGGGGATTTGAACCTGAACTTATCCACCGTTATCTGAGCGAAGCAATTGAATAATTCATTTTCGCCATTAGGATGATCCAATTCAGACGAAACAAGCATGAACGTTTTCAATCAAAAAAACATACCCTTACACACAGTAGTATCTTCCTTATTCGTCAAAATCTTATTAACTTTGCAGCACATAGTAAAATCTCTTGAGAATGATATTAAAAGACCAGGTAAAAGATTTGTTTGAGCGCCGGGATGCGCTAAGGAGGCATCTTTGACTACGATGCCAAATTGATCCGGTTGAAAGAGGAAGAATTAAAAACCCAGGACCCCGATTTCTGGTCTGATCCCCAAAAGGCCGAAACACAGATGAAAACCATTAAGTCGCTAAAAGAGTGGACTAATGGTTTCGAAAAAGTAAATCAGACAGTTGAAGATTTTGGAGTCCTTTACGAATTTTATGAAACTGAAGAAGCTACTGAACAGGAGGTTGACCATGCATTTAGTGAAGCCTTAGAGGAAGTTGAAAGGCTTGAGACAAAAAATATGCTGAGCAACGAGGAGGATAAGCTGGGTGCTGTTCTGAAGATAAATGCCGGTGCCGGAGGAACCGAAAGCAACGACTGGGCCGAGATGCTTTACAGAATGTACACACGATGGTGTGAAAACAAAGGCTATAATATTAAACTGGCAGATATGCAGCATGGAGATGAAACGGGCATAAAAAGTTGCACTCTTGAAATAGACAGCGAATATGCTTATGGTTACCTGAAAAGTGAAAACGGCGTTCACAGGTTGGTCCGGTTATCTCCTTTTAATG
>JAGYMR010000481.1 GCA_018400515.1 Tangfeifania sp. | reverse complement strand
GGTATTGAAATAATATTTTGCGTATCACTGTTATTACATTTAATAAATTGCTTCCTGAATTCTGAAAATGCAAACGTATAAAAAAACGTTGAGGGTACTGAGCAATTGCTTTGAAATTTGAATTTTTTAGGATAAAATTTGATCTTTTAACAAAAACGCTTACCACACTTTTTCATAAAAATCGTTGTAAGCATCAATGTAAGTATCTTTTGACTGGTGATCGAGAAACAGTTTCCCCGTTGATTTTATATATTTTTCTACATTGCTGTTAAGGGTTGCAGTACCTTTAATAACTGCATCGGAATATTGGATGGCCAATTTACTGACATTTTCGTAAGTTGGATTATCCAGTTGGCTGACATCTTCGGGAGTGATTCCCTCCAGCATGACTTTATGTTTAAAATCGTTGTTCAGTGGTTTTTTAAAATCGTCGTTATACACCGAATAAACCACTTTTGATTGTTCATAAAGAGGATCGTTGTAATAATATTTTTTAATAAATAATGGGACCAGTGATGTCATCCATCCGTGGCAATGAATTAAATCGGGTGCCCACCGCAATTTTATTACCGTTTCCAAAACTCCGCGGGCAAAAAACAGGGCCCTTTCATCATTATCATCAAACTCTTCACCCCGCTCATTTGCAATAACATGCTTGCGATGAAAGTAATCTTCATTATCGATAAAATATACCTGCATCCGCGCAGCCTGAATAGAGGCCACTTTAATAATTAAGGGATGATCGGTGTCATCTATAACAAGGTTCATCCCAGACAACCGTATAACTTCATGAAGTTGGTTCCGCCTTTCATTAACAGAACCATAACGTGGCATAAATGTTCTTATTTCCCGGCCCCTCTCCTGAATACCCTGAGGTAAATAACGGGCAATTTCCGACATTTCACTTTCGGGTAAATAAGGGGTTATTTCTTGTGAGATATAAAGGATCTTTTTCTTTTCCATTGGCCTGTGAGCACACTTTAAAACAATGCGCAAAGGTAGTAAAAATATCGTAAATATTCAATATCAATCCCTTTTCATTGGTACAGAAAAACAATGTATTCAATAAAGTTGAAAAAAGTAGCATTAAATTTATTTACTTTGTATCTTAAAAAAAA
>JAGYMR010000480.1 GCA_018400515.1 Tangfeifania sp. | reverse complement strand
AATTGATTGATAAAGACCTGGAAGAAAGAATGGCCATCGCACAGAAAGCTTCATCCATGATCCTGGCTCTCCGCCGGAAAGAAAAACTGAAAGTACGCCAGCCCCTGGCAAAAATTATGGTCCCGGTGCTCAATTCCCGTTTCCGGGAACAGTTTGATGCTGTAAAAGAGATCATTCTTGCCGAAGTGAATGTGAAGGAGGTGGAATTCCTCACCGATACCGCCGGAGTGATCAGAAAAAAAATAAAACCCAACTTTAAAACACTGGGGCCCAAATACGGAAAACGGATGAAACAGATCTCCGCGGCCATTACACAATTCAGCCAATCGGATATTTCGGAACTGGAACAAACCGGAAAAACAGAAATTCTGGAAGGACAAGAAAAAATTACCCTCACCAAAGAAGATGTTGAAATCCAGACAGAAGACATCCCGGGCTGGACTGTTGCAACGGAAGGCCGAATGACCATTGCCCTCGATATTCATATTACGGAAGCACTGAAAGAGGAGGGAATTGCCCGCGAATTCATCAATAAAATTCAAAATCTCAGGAAAGACAGGGGGTTTGAAGTAACCGACCGAATCTATCTGAAAATTTTAAAACACAACAAAATTAATCGTGCAGTATTAAATTACAAAAGTTATATTTGCGCCCAAACCCTGGCAGTTGATCTTGAATTGGTTGATAACCTCGAGAACTCATCGGCCAAAAAGGTGGAAATCAACAAGGATGTTGCCACGCAAATTGTGGCAGAGAAACAAATTTGAAGATATGTTATACGGCCTAAAAAGGATTCTGGGAATTTATTATTTTAGGCCGGTTATTTGAAGGAAGAGGAATTTAATTTAAACCTTTTGTTATGGTGGAAAAGACCAAATATTCGGATGAAGAATTAATGGAGTTCAAAAATATCATTCTTGACAAGCTGAGGAAAGCACAGGACGATTATGAAATGTACAGGAATTCCATTACGCATGGTGACGGGAACGATACGCAAGACACCTCACCTACATTTAAGGTGTTGGAAGAAGGCGCTGCTACACTTTCAAAAGAAGAAGCAGGAAAACTGGCACAACGCCAGTTGAAATTTATTCAACATCTTCAGGCGGCTTTAATACGCATCGAAAATAAAACCT
>JAGYMR010000048.1 GCA_018400515.1 Tangfeifania sp. | reverse complement strand
GAATTTCGACAGCGAAATTGGCGCACTAAGAAACCGGCTGGAGGAAAAATTGTTTACCCTTGTGAGCGGGAAAACCTCCCAGGGGGTGAAAGATTATTTTGATACCGAAATAATCCCCAAAGGGGTGAAGTTTACCCTGAAACAATTGCAAGAGCTTGATTACCTTTCGGTGAATCCTTCCAAATGGACCACCGATAAGAAGAAGAATGAACTGATCTTCCGGGTGATCAATAATTACATTATGAAGCATAAAGAGGCTGAAGCCGTGGCAAGGCGTGAGCGCTACAATGTGACCATTGGCGATGAGCTGCCTGCCGGGATCATTCAGCTTGCCAAGATCTTCATAGCCAAGAAACGGAAACTCCAGATCGGGGATAAAATGGCCGGGCGGCACGGAAACAAAGGGATTGTATCCCGGGTTGTCCGCCAGGAAGATATGCCGTTCCTTGCCGACGGAAGCCCGGTTGACATCGTGCTTAATCCGCTGGGGGTACCTTCGCGGATGAACCTGGGACAGATTTACGAAACTGTTCTTGGCTGGGCCGGGAAAGAGCTGGGGGTAAATTTTGCCACACCGATCTTTGACGGCGCAGCCCTGGATGAAATTACGGAATATACCGACAAGGCCGGAATCCCCCGGTACGGGAAAACCGTACTTCATGACGGAGAGACCGGGGAACCCTTTGACCAGCAAGCGACCGTGGGGGTCATTTACATCATGAAACTGGGACACATGGTCGAGGATAAAATGCATGCCCGTTCCATCGGTCCCTACTCCCTGATTACCCAGCAACCGCTGGGTGGTAAAGCACAGTTCGGCGGCCAGCGGTTTGGTGAGATGGAAGTCTGGGCACTGGAGGCATTCGGTGCTTCCCATATCCTCCAGGAGATCCTTACCGTTAAATCGGATGATGTAATGGGCCGGGCCAAGGCTTATGAGACCATCGTGAAAGGTGAACCCATGCCTCAACCCGGTATCCCGGAATCCCTGAATGTATTACTCCATGAACTGAGAGGCCTGGGCCTGAGCATCAAGATGGAATAAGGTTTTTACCTTAATTTTTTGGGTTCTGTTATAATGATTTTTATTTAGAATTATGGCGTTCAGAAAAGATAATAAAGCAAAAGGTGGTTTCTCTAAAATCTCCATTAGCCTGGCTTCTCCCGAAGAGATTCTGGAGCGGTCGTATGGGGAGGTTTTGAAACCCGAAACAATAAATTACAGAACATACAAACCTGAACGGGACGGCCTGTTTTGTGAGCGTATATTCGGCCCTGTAAAAGATTTTGAATGCCACTGTGGTAAATATAAACGGATCAGGTATAAAGGGATCGTTTGTGACCGCTGTGGTGTTGAAGTTACCGAGAAAAAAGTCCGCCGCGAGCGCATGGGGCATATTGCCCTGGTAGTTCCGGTGGCGCATATATGGTATTTCCGGTCATTACCGAATAAAATCGGTTACCTGCTCGGATTGCCGACCAAAAAGCTGGATTCCATTATTTATTACGAACGCTATGTCGTGATAAATCCCGGAGTTAAAGCAGCCGACGGAATCAAACAACTGGACTTCCTGACAGAGGAGGAATACCTGGATATTCATGATACGCTTCCCAAAGAGAATGCAATTCTGGATGACGATGATCCGGAAAAATTTATTGCAAAAATGGGCGCCGAAGCGTTGTATGAAATTCTGAGCAGGCTCGATCTGGATGATTTGTCCTATACCCTGCGTCATAAGGCGAATACCGAAACTTCGCAGCAGCGGAAAAACGAAGCGTTGAAACGCCTTCAGGTGGTGGAGGCCTTCAGGGCCAGTAAAAACCTGAACCGCCCCGAGTGGATGATCGTCCGGGTGGTTCCTGTGATCCCGCCCGATTTGCGTCCGTTGGTTCCCCTGGATGGTGGAAGGTTTGCCACCTCCGACCTGAATGATCTGTACCGGCGGGTGATCATCCGGAATAACCGGCTGAAAAGGTTAATCGAGATTAAAGCTCCGGAGGTCATTCTGCGGAATGAGAAACGGATGCTTCAGGAAGCCGTTGATTCTTTATTCGATAATTCCCGGAAGGCAAATGCCGTAAAAACAGAAAATAACCGTGCACTGAAATCCCTTTCCGACAGTCTGAAAGGAAAACAGGGGCGGTTCCGCCAGAACCTCCTTGGGAAACGGGTGGATTACTCGGCCCGTTCGGTGATCGTAGTGGGCCCCAAATTGCGGATCCATGAATGCGGTCTCCCCAAAGATATGGCGGCTGAACTTTATAAACCTTTCATCATCCGGAAACTGATTGAAAGGGGCATCGTGAAAACCGTTAAATCGGCTAAAAAGATCGTGGACCGGAAAGATCCGGTGGTTTGGGAGATCCTCGAAAATGTACTGAAAGGACATCCGGTCATGCTCAATCGTGCACCCACGCTGCACCGCCTTTCCATCCAGGCCTTTCAGCCTGTATTGATCGAAGGGAAGGCGATCCAGTTGCACCCCCTGGTTTGTACAGGATTTAATGCCGACTTTGACGGGGACCAGATGGCTGTTCATCTTCCCCTTGGAAATGCTGCCATCCTTGAAGCACAGTTGTTAATGCTTTCATCGCATAACCTGATGAATCCTGCCAATGGGGCGCCCATCCAGGTTCCCTCGCAGGATATGGTGCTCGGGCTTTACTATATGACCAAACCCCGGGAAGGGGCAAAAGGGGAAGGAATGACCTTCTATTCGCCCGAAGAGGTGATGATCGCTTACTACGAGAAAGCCATCGATTTGCACGCCGTCATTAAGGTGAAGGTGGAAGATGTGGATGAAAACGGCGAGTATTTCAAACACATCATTGAAACCACCTGCGGCCGCATCCTCTTCAACGAGTATGTACCGCGGAAAGTGGGCTATATTAATCACCTGCTGACCAAAAAGTCGCTGCGAACCATCATTTCCGATGTCTTTAAGAAATGCGGAAATGTGGAAACCGTGACTTTCCTCGACGCCATCAAAGACATCGGTTATTACATGGCCTATAAGGGCGGTTTGTCCTTTAACCTCGACGATGTAATTATTCCTCAGGATAAAGAATCGATCGTAGGCGATGGATACCAGGAGGTGGAGGATATCATTTCCAACTACAATATGGGATTCATTACCAACAATGAAAGGTACAACCAGGTCATTGATATCTGGACACATGCCAATTCCAAACTGACCCATTCGGTAATGAAGACCCTTAGTACCGATAAACAGGGATTCAATTCCGTGTTTATGATGCTCGACTCCGGCGCCCGGGGATCAAAAGAGCAGATCCGGCAGCTCTGCGGGATGCGGGGACTCATGGCTAAACCTCAAAAGTCCGGTTCTACCGGAACACAGATCATTGAGAACCCCATTCTTGCAAACTTTAAAGAGGGGCTTTCGGTACTCGAATATTTTATTTCAACCCACGGCGCACGTAAAGGGCTTGCCGATACCGCACTGAAGACAGCCGATGCCGGGTATCTTACCCGTCGTCTGGTGGATGTGGCACAGGATGTCATTATATCTGAAGAGGATTGCGGAACCTTGCGCGGCCTGGTGGCAACAGCGATCAAGAACAATGAAGAGGTGGTTGCTTCCCTCTATGACCGGATTATCGGCCGTACGTCGGTTCATGATATTTACCATCCGCTCAACGGGGAGCTCATCGTAAAATCGGGTGAGCAAATTACCGAGGAGGTGGCTGCTGCCATTGAAGAATCGCCCATCGAAAGCGTTGAGATCAGATCAGTATTGACCTGTGAATCAAAGGTAGGGGTTTGTTCGAAATGCTACGGAAGGAACCTGGCCAACGCGGGAACCGTTCAGAAGGGAGAGTCTGTTGGTGTCATTGCCGCCCAGTCTATTGGTGAACCCGGTACCCAGTTAACGCTGCGTACGTTCCACGTCGGGGGGATTGCCGGAAATATTTCCGCACAGTCCACTGTTGAAGCCCGGTACGACGGGTATGCCGAGATTGAAGAGTTGCGGGCGGTGGAAACCCGGAACGAGGATGGCAGTCCGGTGGATGTGGTTGTCAGCCGGTTGGCTGAACTGAAGATTATTGATAAGAACACCCAGATTCCCCTGGCAACCCATCCGATTCCTTACGGATCAAAACTTTACGTTAAAAACGGCGAAGATATCCGGAAAGGGACCAAAATTTGTGAGTGGGACCCCTTTAATGGTGTGATTATTACCGAGTTTGACGGGATCATCGAATTTGAAAATCTGATCGATGGCATTACGTACCGCGAAGAGTCGGACGAGCAAACCGGTTACAGTGAGAAAGTCATTATTGAAACCCGCGATAAGACAAAAAATCCAACCCTGAAGATCATGGACAAAAAAGACGGAACCATGATCCGTTCCTATAACCTGCCGGTGGGCGGGCATATTTCCGTATCGCAGGGACAGGAGGTGAAAGGCGGTGAAGTGCTGGTTAAAATTCCCCGGGCTGCAGGGAAAGCCGGGGATATTACCGGTGGTCTGCCCAGGGTTACTGAGCTCTTCGAGGCAAGGAACCCCTCGAATCCTGCAGTGGTCTCGGAAATTGACGGCGAAGTGTCCCTTGGAAAAATAAAGCGGGGGAACCGGGAGATCATCATTACATCCAAAACCAAAGATGTGAAAAAATACCTGGTTCCGCTCTCCAAGCAGATCCTTGTTCAGGAGAATGATTATATCCGGGCCGGAACGCCCCTCTCTGACGGGGCAACAACACCTTCCGACATTCTGGGGATTAAAGGTCCCACCGCCGTACAGGAGTATATCCTGAATGAGGTGCAGGATGTGTACCGGATGCAGGGTGTAAAGATCAACGACAAGCATTTTGAGGTCATCATCCGCCAGATGATGCGGAAGGTGGAAATCGATGACCCGGGAGACACCCGATTCCTGGAGCGCCAGGTGGTTGATAAAAATGAATTTGTTTCGGAGAACGATTGGATCTGGAATAAAAAAGTGATCATTGAACCGGGAGAAGCCGAAAACCTGAAGGCAGGTCAGATTATTTCTGCTCGCAGGTTGAGGGATGAAAATTCGCAATTGCGGAGGAAAGATATGAAACTGGTGGAAGCCCGGGATGCGATCCCCGCTACATCAAGTCAGATCCTACAGGGAATTACCAAGGCTGCGCTGCAGACGCGCAGCTGGCTGTCGGCTGCTTCTTTCCAGGAAACGACAAAAGTGCTGAATGAAGCTGCCATTAACGGCAAAACCGATTTCCTCGACGGATTGAAGGAGAATGTGATTTGCGGGCATCTGATCCCTTCAGGAACCGGACTCAAGGAATACAAAAACCTGATTGTCGGTTCCAAGGAGGAGTACGACCGCTTGCTTGAATCGAAAAAAAATGAATAATCCGGGATGTTATGGATGAAAAAGAGAAAAAGCAGAAACAACAACAGTTGAATATTGAATTAAGTGAGGAGGTGGCTCAGGGGATCTATTCCAACCTGGCAGTGATTACCCATTCGAGTTCGGAGTTTGTGTTCGATTTTGTACGGATCATGCCGGGCGTTCCCAAGGCCAATGTCAAGTCACGGGTAATCCTTACCCCGGAGCATGCCAAACGGTTATTGAAGGCCCTGCAGGATAATATTAAAAAGTTTGAATCCATGCACGGTCCTATCAAGGACATCAAACCCGCCGGGGGGCCGGGGACCGCTGCGCCTCCCATGAATTTTGGCGGGCCAACAGCGCAGGCTTAATAATTCCAAAATACAACACGGAGGGATCCTTTACAGGTCCCTCTCTTTTTTTTGTCATTTGGATTAAACCGGAGTCCGGCAGGTATATTCCGGGCAGGGGGTTGTGCACCAGTCACGTTGGTGGCGGCTTTTTACCCGGGGAACAGCCGGGAGTGGATGGCCTGTCCGGAGGGAGTTTTTTATCCAGGCCCCTTTTTTTTCCAGTGCCTGATGGCCCCGGGCTAAAAGAGTTCATCCACCGAGAGGTAGCGTTCGCCGTGATCGTAGTTGAATGCAAGAATCCGCGAGCCTTCGGGGATTTCTTCAATTTTTTTGGCCACTGCAGCAAGAGTGGCGCCGGAGGAGATCCCGCCGAAGATACCCTCTTCCCGGGCCGCTTTCCGGGCGTATTCAAATGCTTCGTGCCGGCTTACTCCGATGGTGCCGTCCAGCAGTTCAGTTTTTAGATTTCCAGGAATAAATCCGGCACCGATCCCCTGTATCTGATGGGGGCCCGGTTCACCACCTCCAATGACCGGACTGTCGGCTGGTTCAACAGCAAAAACTTTCAAACGGGGAAATGCCTCTTTCAGGACTTCCGCCACCCCGCTGATATGCCCGCCGGTGCCCACACCGGTAATTAAATAGTCGAAGCCTTCCGGAAAATCTGCAATGATCTCCCGGGCGGTGTTTTTGCGATGTGCCTCAATATTGGAAGGGTTGGAAAACTGAAAAGGGATCCATGTGTTGTCAATTTCTGCGGCCAGTTCTTCGGCACGGGCAATCGAACCTTTCATGCCCTTTTTACGGGGGGTGAGTTCAACCTCCGCCCCAAAAGCCGCCAGCACCTGGCGGCGCTCCACAGACATGGAATCGGGCATGGTGAGGATCAGCCGGTATCCTTTAACGGCTGCCACCATTGCCAGACCGATGCCGGTATTTCCCGAAGTGGGCTCAATAATCACGCACCCCGGCCGGAGAATTCCCTGCTTCTCTGCATCCTCCACCATTTGAAGGGCAATTCTGTCTTTTATGCTGCCGCCCGGATTGGCCTTTTCCATTTTCACCCAAACTTCATATGCCTCCGGATATAAACGGTTTACCCTCACATGGGGGGTGTTTCCTATGGTTTCTAAGATGTTGTTTGCTTTCATGTCTAAATTTTTTTTTCAGCATTGGAGCGAATTTTAATCTGCTTTAGTCCGTTCGTTCCAACGAATTTTTTCCGGCCTGCCGGAATAAATGAATATTTTTAATTTCTGTACCGCAGCCATTTAAACAGTTCTTTAAAGGTCACTTTTTTTCCGTACATCAACAAGCCTGTCTTATAAATTTTTGCAGCCACCCAGATGGCCCCCACCGTGGCTAGGATAAGCAGGAACATCGCAAGGAGCAGTTCCCAGGTTGGAATTCCGTATGGAATGCGTGCCAGCATGGCCACGGGCGAAGTGAATGGAATGATGGACCCCCAGAAGGCCACCGGCCCTTCAGGGTTTCTTGCGATGGGAAACAGGAGCATAATGGAAAGGATCATCGGAAAGGTAATCGGGAATACCATTTGCTGTGAGTCTTCGTCATTGTCCACCGCTGCGCCCACAGCTCCCAGCAATGAGCTGTACATGAGGTAGCCGCCCAGAAAAAAGAAGACGAAGGTAAACAGGATGAGTCCCAGGTTCAGGTTTCCCACCATTTCGAATGCCCGGGCCACCGGATTTTCACCGCCAGCCTGTGCCATCGATGCCCCCATCTGCTGCTGGCTCTCCATGATGGTCCGGCTCATATCCTGGGCACTTTCGGGGGAGAAAAAGCCCTGAACAACGGTTAATGCCACCAGTCCCACGACCACCCAAATGGCTACCTGGGTGAGGCCAACAAGGGCGGTGCCGATAATTTTTCCGGCCATGAGCTGAAAAGGCTTTACCGACGAAATGATGACCTCCACGATCCGGTTTTTCTTCTCTTCCATGATGCTACGCATCACCATGGAGCCGTACATAAACACGAAAAAATAGATCACAAACCCCATGATGTAACTGGCAATGAAGGCTATTTCTGAGGAGCTCTCCTTTGTCTCTCCCGTTTCTGAGATCTTCAGGGTGTTTACCTCCACCGCCGTTTTCGTCGCAGCCAACCGCTCCTCCAGGTCCGGAACGCCTGTTTCAGAAATGACCTTTTCCCGCTTGGTGTTTTCAATGAAGCGGCTCAGTTTTTGTTCAATTTTTTCGGTAAATTCAAAGGGAACCTGCTTTTCGGAAATGAGTTGCGCCGAACCGGTGGTGAAAATATTCTCCGGGATGTAAAGCAGCGCATAAAATTCATTCTCCCGGGGGTTCGATCTGATTTCCTGGTATTCCTCTTCGGGAACAAAGTGGTACCGGGTACTTCCTTCATCTTCCAGTTCACCCGTGAACAGGGTGGATTCATCAAAAACGGCAATGGTCCGTTCCTGGGTGTCATTCTTAATTGAAAGAAAGACGATGAGGGCGATCATACCGATAAATAAGAGCGGAACCAGCAGGGTCAGGATGATAAAGGATTTTTTCTTTACCCTTTTTAAATATTCTTGTTTTAATATCAGGAGTGTTTTATTCATCATTGGTTGTGCTTAAAAAATATGATCGTTTCAACAGTTTCTTAAATTGTTATTTTTTGTCGTCCTGCACCGCTTTGATAAAGACATCGTTCATGCTGGGAATGATCTCTTTGAAGACCAGGATTTCTGCTGCCGGCATGATGGCCTGTATCACCCGGTTATTGGAATTTCCGTTGAGGTATTGTACCCGCAGCCGGTTGCCTGTTTTGTCCTCGGCATGCTCCAGAATTTTTATTTCCTCTCCGAGCAACTGGCTGACTTTCCGGAAGTCTCCCCGGTAGGCAATTTCAAAAATGTTTGATTTATACTTTTCGCGAATTTCATGGGTGGGGCCATCTACAATTTTGACCGATTTATTGATCAGGGCAATATGATCGCACAACTCCTCCACCGATCCCATGTTATGGGTGGAGAAGATAATGGTTGCTCCTTCATCACGCAGCCGCAGGATCTCCTGTTTCAGCAGGTTCGCATTGATGGGGTCAAATCCACTGAAAGGTTCATCGAAAATGAGCAGTTTGGGCTGATGAACGACGGTGGTGATAAACTGCACCTTTTGCTGCATTCCCTTTGACAGCTCTTCGAGGTTTTTGTTCCACCAGTCCATTATTTCAAACCGTTGGAACCATTTCTTGAGATTTGCTATGGCATCCTGGCGTGTAAGCCCTTTAAGCCGGGCCAGGTAGATGGCTTGTTCGCCAATCTTCATTTTTTTGTAGAGTCCCCGTTCTTCGGGGAGGTACCCGATCCGTGCCACATCCGAAGCTTTCATCCGCCGGCCCTCCAAAAAAATCGCTCCCGTATCGGGGGCGGTGATTTGGTTGATGATCCGGATGAGCGTGGTTTTTCCCGCACCATTGGGGCCAAGCAAACCAAAAATGCTCTGCGCTTTCACCGAAATACTGACGTCGGTGAGCGCCCTGGTGGTGGCAAAAACTTTATTGACTTTTTCTGCTTTGAAAAATTCCATTGCTTTTTCGATTCATTTGTTGATGTAAAATTTTATGTGAAACTTATGTAGCCTGTACCGAAAATGCATGCACCTGCGGCATCCTGCCCAGCCATTTCCGTTTCAAAAAAATTGTTGGCTGTAAAGTTAATTTTTTCCAATGTGTCCTGAAAATTTTTTTTCCTGTTGAATTCAGAGCTTTGGGGGTTCATAACTAAAACCTACAGCAGAAGCAAAGATGTCATTGAGCCCATTAACCAGCTGGGGATTCTCCCGCTGTTCAATTACCGGATCTATTTTTAAATGCATCTTTTTGTTCCTTCTCTTCGAGTTTCTCGGTCAGTTTTCGGACCAGTTTCAGGTTATCGAAAAATTCTTTGGCGATTACCCGGACAATGGTGTAGGCTGGAATCGCCAGAAACATGCCGATGATCCCGGCAAGGCTGCCGGCAGCGAGGATAACTAGGAAAATTTCGAGCGGATGGGCCTTCACACTGCTCGAATAGATGAGCGGTTGGAAAAGAATGTTGTCGATGATCTGAACGGAAAGGAACACGACGGCCATCAGGGCCAGCAGCGGAAGGGTTTCACTCATGAAATCGGCCTGGATGTTCAGGGCGGTACCCAGGAGTAGCCCGAGGACCGATCCCATCCAGGGCCCCAGGTAGGGAATCACATTGAAAGTGCCGCAGATCAGGCCGATCATGACGGCATGGTTGAATGTTAACCCGATCAGGTTCAGACCGATCGTGTCGAGGAGCATGACCATGAAGACCTCCAGGATAATGCCGATGAAGTACCGCCGCAACAGGTAGGCAATGGAGTCGAGGATGTGGGATACTTTTTCTTCCAGTTCGGTGGGCACAATCAGTAAGATTCCCTCGCGAAACATATTTTTCTCCTTCAGAAAGAAAAAGGTAATGAAGGAGACCGAAAAGAAGCCAATAAAGAATTCACCGATGGTGCCGGCAATCAGTCCGAAAAGGTTCGGAAGCTGCGAAAAATCGATTTTTGAACCCAGCTGCTCAGCCAGGATGTCCATGAATGTCTGGTTCTCGATGGTCAGGGGTTCATTTCCGGAAAACTGCAGCAATTTCACCAGGGGCTCCTCGATCGCCTGAAGCACCGCTTCAAAATTGATCTCGGAGAGGGTTTCCAGCTCTTTAATTAAGAGGGGGATAATGAAACGGAAAAACCCAAAAAAGACCGTCCAGAGAACAAACAGGGTGACCAGTGCTGCAATTCCTTTGGGAATCCTGAATTTTTTCAAATGGATCAGGGATATCCAGCGAACCAGGGGCCTGCCAAGGAAAGAGAGGACCACCGAGATCAATATGTAGGTGACGATCGCACTAAAATACCACAACAAAAAAATTAAAAACAGGCTCCCCGCAATGAGAAGAATGGTCCGTGTTGTACCTTTCAGCTGGATCATTTTTGTCTGGTTTTTAACAAATATACGATTAATATTTGTTCCTGAATTGTTCCTGCAGTTGCTTTTACAGGAGCGCATTTTTTGGAAGGTTTCAAACCCGCCTCGGTTTAATTTTATAATTTAGGGATTTTTCCAGGCATTGTGAAAAGATATTTAAATACCATTTCGGCTTTTCAGTTTTTTCAACTGGCAAGGTATGCCACGCTGGTGGTCACCGGGATTGTCTTTACCAAAACAGCTCTGACCCAGGAAGCCATCGGTGAATATGAAACTTTTGTTTTCATTGCCGGGGCGGTAAGTTTTTTCTGGCTGAACGGCTTGTTAAAAGCCCTTTTACCCCTCTCTTCCGAAAGGGATTCATCGAAGCGGGCCCTTTTCAGTGCTTTTGTGCTCATTTCCGGATTCAGTGTGCTGGCTGTCCTTCTTTTGCTCCTGTTGCGCCCGTTTTTTTCCGAATTTTTACTCAATAGCAAACCGATCCCGGCATTTTCTCTTTTACTGGTTTACCTTGTTTTGGGCATTCCGGCCAATCTGGCAGAATATGTGTACCTTGTGAAAAAGAACAACCGGGCCCTGGTGATATATGCCGTTGCCGCTTTTTCGGTGCAGTTCATCCTGGTGGTTCTCCCCGTAATCCTGGGCCATTCCATCATTGCTGCCTTAAAAGGACTTGTTCTTTCGGCCCTGCTCCGTTACCTCTGGTTGTGGGGGCTGTTTATTTATTACAGGGAAATCCGGTTTTCGGCGGCTTTTATGAAGAGGCATCTGAAACTGGGATTGCCTCTGGTAGCCGCTACTTTTCTGAGCGGGTCGGCGCAGTTTGTCGACGGTTTTATCGTGACCTCCCGTTTTGATGCGGAAACCTTTGCGGTTTTCAGGTACGGCGCCCGGGAGCTACCCCTGGCGATGCTGCTGGCAAATGCCCTCAGCAGCGCCCTGCTTCCCGAATTTTCCCGGAAGGAGCGACTGGCTGAAACCCTCGCGCTGTTGAAAAAAAATGTCCGGCGGCTGATGCATCTTCTCTTCCCTTTAACCGCTGTGTTGCTGTTGATCTCCCACCCGCTGTTCCCGGTGCTGTTCAACCCCCGGTTTGAAGCGAGTGCAACGATTTTTAATATCTATCTGTTGTTGATCATCAGCCGGCTGATGATGCCCCAGACCATCCTTAACGGACGGGGAGAGGCCCGGGAAATAATGACGGCCTCCTTTCTGGAGCTGGTGCTGAATGTTACCCTCAGTTTGCTCTTTGTGCGGTGGTGGGGCATTGCCGGTATTGCCTTTGCCACCTTTGTGGCCTACCTTTTTGAGAAAATTTTTCTGGCACTCCTCCTGTGGAAAAAAATGAAGATCCGGTTAACGGATTACCTTCCATGGAGGGATTTCCTTCTTTATTCGGCCGGAATAGTGATAATCTTTATTTTTGCAGAAATCTTCTTTTAACATGGATATTTTACTCGATAATCCGGAGACAGAAAGGGTATTCCGGCAGATCCTGAAGCAGGTCCGGTCCCGGCAAAACGGAGCGGTGGCCGATGCCATGAAGGAAACGGGAGTCCGGTATAAAATGAACTGGGGGGTCTCGCTCGTTGATCTCCGGGCCATTGCCCGTGATGTGGCGCCCGGTCATGTGCTGGCCCTGAAACTGTGGAATAAGCAATGGCGCGAAACCATGATCCTGGCCACCCTGCTGGATGTGCCGGAGGCGGTTACGGAAGAGCAGATGGATTACTGGACCAAAAGCATGGAAACCGCTGAGATGGCGGAACAGGCCGCTGCCAATCTCTGGGTGAAAACCCCTTTTGCTTTTGCAAAAGCACTCGAATGGTGCCGGGGAAAGAAGCACCTGGTCCGTTTTTCCGGGATTCACCTGATGGGGCGGCTGGCCCTGACGGAGAAGAGTGCCATCGACGAAATGTTCGAGTCCTTTTTTGAGGAACTGCCCACCCTTGCCAGGGATCCGAAACTGCATGCCGTGATCTACCGGGCCGTAACAGTGCTGGGAAGCCGGTCGGAAAAACTGAATGAACAGACCACCGAACTTGCCCGGCAGTTTCAGCTCAGCAATTCAGAACCTGCTGTTCAGCTGGGAGAATCCCTTTTTGAGATGCTAACAAGCCCGCCCGTGCGGGAGCGGTTCAAAGGGTGAGCCCGTTCTTGCTGCTATCCTGGCAGAAAACCTTTTTGGCAGATTTTTTGTTTTGATGCCGGCAGCATATCATTTGGCAAAGATCGAAGTGAATAAAAACGGTTAATAAAAAAAATTCAGCGATGATAAATTTAACAAAAACATCCAATCCCGTGATGTCTGAAAAGGCATTTACACGGCAAAGCAGTTATGCATCGGAAGCGATGACCATCAACGGGACCATCAATAAAACGGTCCTGATGTTGTTGCTTGTGGTGGCGGCAGCCCTGTATACCTGGAATAAATTTTTCAGTGTAATCAATCCCGAAACAGCCATGTCAGCTGTGACTCCCTGGCTCCTTGCCGGGGGCATCGGCGGGTTGATCACAGCACTGGTAACCGTTTTCCGTCCCCAACATTCCGGCATATCGGCCCCCATCTATGCGGTATTTGAGGGGTTGCTTCTCGGGGGGCTTTCCGCCATGTTTGAATCGATGTATTCCGGGATCGTGGTCCGGGCGGTGGCCCTCACGCTGGCGGTATTTGCCGTGATGCTTCTTCTGTACCGGTCCGGTATAATTAAAGTAACCAAAAAGTTCATGATGGGGGTGGTAGCTGCTACCGGCGGGGTGGCACTGGTTTATTTCATCAGCTTCATTGCCGGTTTTTTCGGGGCTGATATGGGGTTCCTTTACGGGAGCAGCAATTTCAGCATCGGCTTCAGCCTGGTGGTTGTAGGCATTGCCGCCCTCAACCTGGTGCTGGATTTTGCCTTTATCGAACGTGCTGCCGGATCCGGTGCTCCTAAGTACATGGAGTGGTACGGCGCCTTCGGGCTGATGGTCACCCTGATATGGCTCTACCTCGAAATACTGCGTCTGCTGGCTAAACTGGCCGGAAGGGAGTAGTGCTTTGAAATAAATCTATATCTACCGACAAATTTTCTGTGTCCTATTTGCAAGGCAAGTGCAGTTCCCCCAACCAAACCAAGATGTTTGAACTCCTGAATCTGCATTAAGGATTTCAGAACTCCCAGTGTCCCGGAGTCGATTGTTTCGAAGTGTAACATCTAAATTCAGATATTTCAGAACCTGATAATTGCGCGATAAGATGTAATGATTTTTTATCCAGATCC